>JADJQT010000005.1 GCA_016712595.1 Rhodospirillales bacterium | reverse complement strand
TCGCCCGGATCAACGGCGGGGGTTTATCCCGGAGGCCGATAAATCTCAGACGAAGGACCCATAGTTTTCGTCTCACGCCTCTGGAAACAGACGCGGAAACAGCACCTCGACCGCTTTCATCGGGAAGCGCAGCGACACCGGTCCCTTCGGTGTATCGGAGCCGAGGATGCCATCCTCGACCAGCGAGGCGAGCAGATCGCGCGCGGTGCGCTCCTTCAGTCTCGTGGCGCGCTCCGCCTCCCCGCGCGGTAGTTCGCCGCGCAGGAGCGTTTCATCGAGCAGGCGGTAGGCTTCCGGCTTGAACCCTTCCTGACGGGCATAGAGTTTCAGCCGCTCGCCGAGCCGCTCCAGATCGAACAGCCCGCCCATGAATTCCACCTGGTCGAGGCAGACCTTGAGAAACCACACGACGTATTCGGTGAGCGCCTTTTCGGAGAGGTTGCCCCGTCCGTCGAGATCGCCCTGCCGGGGCGTGTCGGCGTAATCCATCATTCGTTTGTACTCGCCCCGGCTTTCCAGCCCTCTGGCGAGCCCGCGCGAGACCGACCACAATCCGTGTGCGCCGATACCGGCCTCAAGCGCCATCGCATGACTCATCAGGCGGCTGACGCGCCCGTTGCCGTCGGGGAAGGGGTGGATGTAGTTCAAGCGGTGATGCGCCGCCGCCATGGTGATGATCCGCGCGCTCTTGCCAAGCGCTGCCAGCCGGTAGCGCCACTCAAAATGTTCCATGAAGGCGGCAACGCGATCGCTTCCCGGCGGCACATGGCGGCCGACCGCGACATCATGCAGGGCGTCCGAACGCAACGCGCCCGGCTCCATGCGAAACCGCCGTCCCGCCCCTTCGATGATCAGCATCGCTTCGGGAGCTTCGCGGTAGAACTCCCGGTGCAGCCAACGGATGAAATCGCACGACGCCGGTTCGGGCAGTGCGCCCTCGGCGTAGAGCCGGTCGATTTCCCGTTGCAGCCGGATATGCGCCGCCGCCTCGACCTGCAAGTTGCGACGCTCCTCTTCGCCTGCCAAGTCTCCGGCAAGCGCCCGCTCGATCTCGCGCGGGGTCGTGTTGTGCCCCTCGATCAGGTTGGAATAAAAACAGTTCATCACCCGCACCAGCTCGGCCAAGTTCGCCGCCGTGCGGGGATGCAGCCGGTGGCCGAGCCGTTCGGACGCCGCTGAAAGCTCGGCGATCAGGTCAACCAGTTCCGTTCCCATCTGCTCAAGCAAACAGGGCTCAATCCGGGAGGGAGTTTCGATAATTTCTTCCATGCCGATCATCAAAAAACATTAGCGCATTGATATAATAAGGCTTTCTCTCAAGAAAAGCCAGTTTTTTGCCGATCTTCGCGCCGATGACGCGGCGGCTTCTATCCCTGTGGAATGTATGGATTTATCGCCCGTGTAGAGGGCGAGCCCTGCCGATCCTTAAGCGTCGGAAGACGCGCTTTCGATCTCCCGCCGGGAAATAACTCCGAGTATTGCCCGCCATCATCACCAATCCGAATCCAGGTGAGCGGCCCGTCGCAAGGCATGAAGTGACCTTGAGAGCCGCTCACGGGTATCCCGTACCCCGGTTCTGTGAGGATTTTCCAAGCTCTTACGGCCTATAGCGGTACACCGGTATAGCGGTATGCCGGTAAAACATCTTTTCAGGGGAGGGGGGAACGCCTTCCCCCTGGCCGGAGCCTGACCGTCTCCGGCACACCCTCTTCCGGCGGGGAGACCCCGCAACGCCCCCTTTTTCATGAACCTGTCAGGCCGCCGGTCGTGCGCCCGGCGCAGGTCTTTTTTCTAGAGGGACCCTGACGGTCCCCGCCCGTCAAGGCCAAGCCCCTGAAGGGGCGAGCCGCCCGGTTTCCCCAACCTTCCGCGCCTGAAGGCTTGTGCAGGCCGGGTGATACCCCGCCGGGCGTCTCGGCCTGTGACGGCTTTCCCCCCGCTCATTGCCGCTTGGCTAGTTCGGTTGCAGCAGCAGCGGCTGCGCAACCGGGAATACTAGCAAGGAGCAAGAGCCATGAATTCAGACGTTTACACCCGCATCACCAATCAGATTATTGCCGAACTGGAGCAGGGCGTTCGCCCGTGGATGAAACCCTGGGACGCCGCGCATGTCGCGGGGCCGGTCAGCCGCCCCTTGCGCGTGAGCGGCAAGCCCTACGGCGGCATCAATATCGTGATGCTGTGGGCATCCGCGATGGAGCAGGGGTTTACCGCCCCTATCTGGATGACCTTCCGACAGGCCAAGGAGCTCGGCGCGCATGTGAAGAAGGGCGCGAAGGGAACGCTCGTTGTCTATGCGAACACCATCACCCGCGAGGAGCAGGGCGAGGAGGGCGAAGCCCAGACGCGGGAAATCCCCTTCATGAAGGGCTACACCGTGTTCAACGTCGAGCAGATTGAAGACCTGCCCGCGCACTACCACGCCAAGGCCGAACCCCGGCTGAATGCTGAGCAGCGCATCGAGAACGCGGAAGGCTTCTTTGCCGCGACCGGCGCGACCATCCGCCACGGCGGAAATGCCGCCTTCTACAGCCCGTCTTCCGACCATGTGCAGATGCCGCCCTTCGAGGCCTTCCGCTCAGCCGAGGCCTACTACGCCACCCTTGCCCATGAATGCGTCCACTGGACGAAACACGACACGCGCCTTGCCCGTGATTTCGGCCGCAAGCGATTTGGTGACGCCGGGTACGCGATGGAGGAACTCGTGGCCGAGCTTGGCGCGGCATTTCTCTGTGCCGATTTGGAACTGACGCCGCAGATCAGGGACGACCACGCCCCCTACATCGCCGGATGGCTTCAGGCCCTGAAGCACGACAAGCGGGCGATTTTTACCGCCGCATCCCACGCCCAGAAAGCCGCCGATTTCCTGCACGGATTGCAGGGCCGGGAAGAGGCTTGCGAGCCGGAAGCGTCCCATCAGGCAGCGGCGTAGGGGAGGGCGGAACGATGCGCACCCATACCCCCACCGCCCAGCTTGGCTTCGAGGGCTTGCTTGATGAAGCCGAGACCGTCAACTACCGCCGCGCCTTCGAGAGGAGTACCGGGCATTTGCCCGGTACGCTTTCCGAGGCGTTGCCGCACTTCCGCGCCCTGCTTGCGACCCACCACGCCGCCATGCTCGCCGCCGACGTGGACGAGACGATGCGCCTGCGCAAGGAGGCGGATAATCTCGCGCGGCGACTGAATCACGGTGAGCCCGGCATCCTTGCCGGGCCGGATGCTCCCGGCTGCATCCTGCGACGCGAAACCGCCGCCGCGCGCGACTGTGTGCCGCTGTGGGGGCAGCAAGGAAGCTTTGTCGTCACCGTTTCCGGCGCGCGTGTGCGCATCGCAATGGACGGGATATTCGGCATTGGCAGCAGCTTCGGCTACTGGCCCGGCTTCGCCGCGCACGTAGTGGACGCGGGCCGCCCCTTCATCAGCGAGACCGGTTACCGCAGTTTCCTCGGTATCCACGCCGACCCCGCACCCGGCATGACGCCGGAGGCCTTCGCCGCCGAAATCGTCGCTGCGTATGTCGCCAAGGAACTGAAGGGCAGGCTGGTTGCCATCGAGCCGCGCTACCGCGAGCGGTCAGGGGAGGCCGTGCGATGAAGCACCCCGCCACCCTTCTGATTGACGGCAAGCCGTATCTCTGGCGCGACCTCCTGAAGATGCGCCGCGAGCAGCTTGAACAGTGCCGCAGACCCGACCAGCCCGCGCTGTTTGCGCTGAAGGACGACCGACGGCCCGCCCCGGAGCGCAGCGCCGCCGGACGCTATGCGCAGCCGTCGCTGTTCACATTGCTGGAGGAGTGACGGCTTGCTCCAAAAAGGTTAAAAACGTTGCTGGCACGCGCGCTATAGAGAGTCTCAACCTACGCCCTCAACTTCGCCGAGCAATAATGCCCCATACTACCTGGAAGGTTAGCCTTTCCATATTCGTGCCGGGTCGATACCTGCAAAGCCGATAATGTAGCAAGATAATAGAAACAATGCTTTACTTTTTGGGCCTGCTAAGTAGGTTAACAATATCTGCCATTTGCATATTACTACAAGCACAGAAAATTCAATAAGTAAGTTAAAATAACAATGACCTGCGGCTCGTATCTGGAACTAATGGCAACAACGACAGCGTTATGTTCGATGGGAGGCACTTCTAAATTGATGGGAACTCCTGTCTACGGCCGGTTGCTTGTCGACGCAGAACTATAGGACAGGGACCGAATGACAAGGCTCGAAGACCTCAAACCAAATGCGTCCATTCGTGGTGTCTTGCCCAGCAGCCTGGCGACGGTTGTGAACGTCCAATGGTTCGGATCGGAGGCGCTCGAACTGACCTACAAGGACGCGGGCGGCAAGGTCGGCAACGAACTCCTCTACCGCCACGACGAACCGCGTCTCGAAATTGTCGAGGAAGGCCGTCCCTGGAGTTTCGATGGGGATGGCCATCTCTTCCGCCTCGTCTCCGAGGCCCAGCGCATCCACTTGGCGCATCTCTTCGACCCGGTTCTGGCCGTGCATACATCGGTGGTGGAGCCGCTACCGCACCAGATCACGGCGGTTTACGAAAGTATGCTTCCCCGGCAGCCGCTGCGGTTTCTCCTGGCGGATGATCCAGGAGCCGGAAAGACGATTATGGCCGGGCTCCTGATCAAGGAACTGATCGCGCGCGGCGACCTTCAGCGGTGCCTTGTCGTCTGCCCAGGCAGCCTCGCCGAACAGTGGCAGGACGAACTCTACCGGCGCTTCAGCCTACCCTTCGACATTCTGACCAACGACAAGCTCGAAGCGGCGCGCACGGGCAACTGGTTCTTGGAAACCAATCTCATCATCGCCCGCCTCGACAAGCTGTCACGCAATGAGGATGTGCAGGAGAAGCTCAAAGCCCCGGATTGCCGCTGGGATTTGATCGTCTGCGACGAGGCGCACAAGCTGTCGGCGACCTTTTTCGGCGGCGAGGTCAAATACACCAAGCGTTACCGTTTGGCCCAATTACTCTCGACCCTGACGCGCCATTTCCTGCTGATGACGGCAACGCCCCACAACGGCAAGGAAGAGGATTTTCAGCTCTTCATGGCGTTGCTCGACGGCGATCGCTTCGAGGGCAAATTCCGCGACGGCGTGCATACCGCCGACGTGTCCGACCTGATGCGTCGGATGGTCAAGGAGAACCTCCTGAAATTCGACGCGACGCCGCTTTTCCCGGAGCGGATTGCCTACACCGTCCCCTACAAGCTCTCCGATGCGGAAGCCGCGCTGTACAAGGCGGTCACGGACTATGTCCGCGAAGAATTCAATCGAGTGGAAGCCCTGCAGAACGACAAGCGCGCGGGCACGGTTGGCTTTGCCCTGACCATCCTGCAACGCCGCCTGGCTTCCTCGCCGGAAGCTATCTACCAGTCCCTGCGACGTCGCCGCGAGCGACTGGAAAGTCGGCTCCGCGAACTGGAAATCCTGCGGCGCGGCGGGCAGGCGGCGGAAGCCTTTGGCGCACACCTACCAGTTCTCGACAAGGAGGACGTCGAAGACCTCGAAGATGCGCCCGACGCCGAGATGGAAGCGGTTGAGGAGCAGGTTCTTGACGAGGCGACGGCGGCACGCTCCATCGAGGAATTGCGCATTGAGATTGAGACGCTGACCCGGCTGGAGGGCATGGCTCTGGCCATCCGCCGCACCGGGGATGACAAGAAATGGCGTGAACTCGCCACGCTGTTGGGTGAAATCTTCACCCCTGCCTCGATTGCCAGCGGCTTTGCGGAAGACCCCGCCCCCTACGATGCGGGCGTACCTGCGCCGCCCAAACTGAAATCCTCCCAGCACCAGAAGCTCGTCATCTTTACCGAACACCGCGACACGCTGAACTACCTTCAGGCACGCATCGCCACGCTGCTTGGACGCGAAACAGCTGTCGTCATGATCCATGGCGGCATGGGGCGCGAGGAGCGCATGAAGGCCCAGGAATCCTTCAAGCACGATCCCGAAGTCCAGGTACTGCTGGCAACCGACGCGGCTGGCGAGGGTATCAACCTCCAGCGCGCCCACTTGATGGTGAACTACGACCTGCCCTGGAACCCCAACCGCCTGGAGCAGCGCTTCGGGCGCATCCACCGCATCGGCCAGACCGAAGTCTGCCACCTGTGGAACCTCGTGGCGGAAGAAACGCGCGAAGGCGACGTCTACCGCAAGCTTTTGGAGAAGCTGGAGCAGGCGCGCCAGACCCTGGGCGGCCAGGTGTTTGACGTGCTGGGCAAGCTCCAGTTTGAGGGGCGGCCGTTGCGTGAGCTGCTCATCGACGCCATTCGCTACGGCGAGCAGCCGGAGGTTCGGGCGCGGCTGACCCAAGTGGTCGAGAGCGCCTTCGACAAGGGGCACCTGCAAGACCTCTTGGAAGATCGCGCGCTCGCCCATGACACGATGGACGTGACCCGCGTGCATCGTATCCGCGAGGAGATGGAGCGTGCCGAGGCGCGCCGACTCCAGCCGCATTACATCGAGTCGTTTTTCATGGAGGCGTTCCGGGGGCTCGGCGGTGCTGCCAAGCTGCGCGAGCCGCGCCGCTACGAAATCACGCATGTTCCGGCACCGGTGCGCAACCGCGACCGGCTGATCGGCTTTGGCGAGCCGGTGCTGCCCCGCTATGAGCGCATTGCGTTCGATAAGGAATTCGTTGCGCCGCAGGGTCAACCCCTTGCCGCCTTTATCTGTCCCGGCCATCCGCTGCTCAATGCCGTCATCGACCTGACGCTCGAACGCCATCGAGACCTGTTGCGCCGTGGCGCGGTGCTGGTGGACGAACGCGATCTAGGCACGCAGCCGCGCATCCTTTTCTTCCTTGAACACGCGATCCAGGACGCAAGCCTGACCAAGAGCGGTGACCGGCGGGTCGTCTCAAAACGGCTGCTCTTCGTGGAGATCGACGGGGACGGCGCCGTCCGTCATCTCAACTATGCCCCCTATCTCGACTACCGCCCGCTGAAGGACGGGGAGCCGCCACTTGCCGACATCCTGGCGCGCCCTGAGTGCAGTTGGATCGGGCGCGACCTGGAGGGCAAAGCCCAAGGCTACGCGATCGCCTCGGTCGTCCCGGAACACCTCGCTGAAGTGAAGGGCCGCAAGCTCGCCCTGCTCGACAAGACCGAGGCCGCGGTGAAGGATCGCCTGACCAAGGAGATCAACTACTGGGATTTTAGGGCGGAGCAGCTCAGAGACCAGGAGAGGGCGGGCAAGCCCAATGCCCGGCTGAATTCCGGCGAGGCGCGCAAGCGGGCGGATGAACTCCAGGCGCGGCTGCACAAGCGCATGGAGGAAATCAGGCGCGAGCGTCAGCTTTCCCCCCTGCCGCCGGTCGTCCTTGGCGGGCTGCTCGTGGTGCCTTCAGGGCTGGTGGCCGAGATGACCGGGCAACTGCCCACGAAGGACAAGGCGAGCGTGGATACCCAGGTGGTCGCAGCGCGTGCGCGCGAGATTATTATGGAGATCGAGCGTGGCCTCGGCTTCCTTCCCGTGGACCGCGAGACCGACAAACTCGGCTACGACATCGAGAGCGCGATCCCCGGCACGGGCCGTCTGCGCTTCCTTGAGGTGAAGGGGCGCGCCGCTGGCGCGGCCACCATCACGGTGACCCGCAACGAAATTCTCTATTCCTTGAACAAGCCGGAAGAATTCATCCTCGCCATCGTCGAATTCCAAGGCGACGGCGCACACACCGTCCACTACGTCCGCCAGCCCTTCAAGCGCGAGCCGGATTTTGCCGCCGCGAGCGTCAATTACGAATTTTCAGAACTGCTGGCGATGGCCGGCGCGCCATCGTGAGGACGACATGACCGTCAAGACCCGCAAAAAGCTGATTGAAGTCGCCCTGCCACTGGAGGTGATCAACACCGAATCTTTGCGACGCAAGCAGAAGGCTCCAAAGGGTTGGCCTACGTCGTTTCATAAGTGGTGGGCTCAGCGACCTCTGGCGGCGGCGCGGGCGGTGATCTTTGCCCAGATGGTCGATGACCCCTCGGAGTATGTTGATACGCTCCTTTCTTTCCCGGAGAAACGGAGGACGGCGGAACGCGAACTCAAAAAACGCCATGCGCTATGGAAGACACGCAAGGCAGAGTTCGAAGCACACGATGCTGATGTTCTTGATCCTGGTTCCGAGCCGACACTGGAAGACTGCGCTGCGGATTTAGAAAGAAGTCGCCTGTTTCAGATCATTGAACAAATAGTGAAATGGGATAACACTCATAACGAAATCGTGCTCGATCAAGCCAGATCAGAAATCTGGCAAAGCTGGCGCAGAGCTTGCGCTGATAATGCAGACCACCCCGACGCCAAGCAGCTATTCGACCGTAACAAATTGCCATCCCTCTGCGATCCATTTGCCGGAAGCGGCAGCATCCCACTTTCGGCGCAATGGCTTGGTGTGGAGCCCTACGCTTCCGATCTGAACCCTGTCGCCGTGCTTATCAACAAGGCGATGATCGAAATCCCGCCGAAATTTGCTGGCCAGCCACCGGTCAACCCGGCGCGCGACCCCCACAAACACTGGAAGGGCGCGCAGGGCCTGGCCGAGGACGTGCGCTATTACGGCCAGTGGATGCGCGAGGAGGCACAAAAGCGCATTGGCCACCTCTACCCCAAGATCGAGATCACGGCGGAAATGGCCGCCGAGCGGCCGGACTTGAAGCCGTATGTGGGCCGCGAGCTCACCGTCATCGCCTGGCTCTGGGCGCGCACGGTGAAAAGCCCCAATCCCGCTTATCGGCACGTGGATGTGCCGCTCGCCTCAACCTTCATGCTCTCCACCAAAGCGGGCAAGGAGGCCTATGTCGAGCCGGTGATCGAAAACGGCGGCTACCGCTTCACGGTGTTGGTGGGAAAGCCAAAAGACATTGAGGCGGCAAGGAGAGGAACTAAGTCAGGCGGCAGCCACAGCAATTTTCTGTGCCTAATGTCGGGCACTCCGATGCCGTTTGCATATCTCCGGTCAGAAAGCCGGGGCGGACGCATGGGTGCACGACTTATGGCGATTGTAGTCGAGGGTCAGCGAGGACGAGTATATTTGGAACCGACCTCAGAACATGAGATGTTGGCCAGGAAAGCAGAACCAGACTGGAAACCGGAAGGTGAAATATCCCATTGGCCTGGTCGTACTAACGTCGTCGAGTATGGCCTAACGAAGTTCAGTGACCTTTTCACCCCGCGCCAACTCGTGGCACTATCCACCTTTTCCGAATTGGTGGGGGAGGCGCGCGAGCGCGTAAAGCACGAAAGCCTCGTTGCAGGCCTTGCTGACGATAACAAATCCCTCACTGAGGGCGGAAGGGGAGCCCAATCTTATGCGGATGCAATAGCTTTGTATTTGGCATGCGTTGTTGACCGCATGGTTTATTACGGATCAACCATTTCTACGTGGCTACCGAAAGACAATGCACTTCGCGATGCCATGCCACGACAAGCTTTGGCGATGACATGGGATTTTGCAGAGGGAAACCCTCTGGGAAAATCAAGCATTGATGTGCTGACATGCGCGGAATCTATTGCTTCATTCCTGGACATATGTACTCCGAACGCAGTAGCAACTGCGATGCAACTAAGCGCGCAAGAGCATTTCCCTGCGCAAAAGCCATGCGTATTTAGTACCGATCCGCCTTACTACGACAACATAGGCTATGCGGACCTTTCCGATTTTTTCTATGTGTGGATAAGACATGCTCTAAAAAACGTCTTTCCCGAGTTGTTTTCCACAATGACGACTCCAAAAACAGAAGAACTTGTTGCGACACCATACCGTCATGGCGGCAAAGAAGCAGCCGAAAAATTCTTTCTTGATGGTATGACCAAGGTAATGGAAAGGATCACGGGGCAGTCCCACCCGATATTTCCCGTGACGATTTATTATGCCTTTAAACAGTCTGAAACCGACAGTAATGAAGCTGTGGCTAGTACGGGGTGGGAGACGTTCTTAGAAGCGGTTATTCAAGCCGGCTTCGCTGTTTTGGGGACATGGCCGATGCGTACCGAAGGCGCAGGCCGCATGATCGCCTCCGGCACCAATGCACTGGCATCCAGCATCGTTCTCGTATGCCGCCCCCGCCCAGCCAATGCAGCAACAGCAACACGTCGCGAATTCCTGAATGCGCTGAAGGTCGAGTTGCCGTCGGCGCTCACCCACCTGCAACGCGGCAACATCGCGCCGGTGGACCTCGCGCAAGCCTCCATCGGCCCCGGCATGGCGGTCTATACCCGCTACGCCAAGGTGCTGGATGCCGAGGGCAAGCAGCTTTCTGTGCGCGAGGCGCTCGCCCTCATTAACCAGACGCTCGACGAAGTGCTGGCCGAGCAGGAGGGGGACTTCGACCCCGACAGCCGCTTTGCCGTCGCCTGGTTCGAGCAGTTTGGCTTTGCCGAGGGCGAATTCGGTGTCGCCGATGTGCTGGCGCGGGCGAAGAACACGGCCGTCTCAGGTCTCGTCGAGGCAGGCGTCGTCCATTCCAGGGGCGGCAAGGTGCGGCTCCTCAAGCCCAACGAGCTTCCCTCGGATTGGGACCCGGCGACCGACGCTCGCCTCACCGTCTGGGAAATGGTGCATCACCTGATCCGCGTGCTGGAGGCGGGGGGCGAAGCGGCGGCGGGTGAGCTGGCGGCAAAGATCGGCGTGCGCGCCGAGATTGCCCGCGAATTGGCCTACCGCCTCTATACCGTGGCCGAGCGCAAGAAGCGCGCCGCAGAAGCTCTGTCCTACAACGGCCTTGTGCAGAGCTGGCCGGAAATCATGCGCCTCGCGCGCGAAAGCACCGCAACCTCCGGCCCGGCGCAGGCCGATATGTTTGTATGAGGTAAGCCATGGCGATGACCAACCAGGAACGGGTCGCCAAGGCCCTGGAACTTCTAAAGGACGGGCTGGCACCCTTCGCCGAGCGCGAAATCCGCGCCGCCTTGGACAAGGGCCGGAAGATCATGGCCGTCCATGCCCTCGCCGAAGACCCGATGTTCAAGGAGAAGGCGATCGCCAAATGGGACGCCGCGCTCCTCCTCAAGCTGATGTGGGACAGTTGGAACGAAGTCTTCCGCGACGTCCTCGGCCCGGCGGAGCGTGGGCTGGTCGGCGAAATCCGTGGCTATCGCAATCGCTGGGCGCATCAGGAGCCTTTCACGGGCGATGACACCGACCGCGCGCTCGACTCCATCACCCGCCTGCTGACGGCGGTTTCCGCGCCGCAGGCCGAGGAAGTAGGCCGCATGAAGATGGAACTGCGGCGGTTGATCTTCGAGGAGCAGGCGCGCACGGAGCGGCGAAAAAGCGCCGGAACCGCCGTCGAAAGCCAGGTCACGGGAACCCTCAAGCCATGGCGCGAGGTGGTAAACCCGCACCGCGACGTGGCAAGCGGCCGCTATCAGCAGGCGGAATTCGCCGCTGACCTCTGGCAGGTGCATCTCGGCGAAGGCTCCGACGAATACCGCAAACCCTCGGAGTTCTTCCGCCGCACTTACCTGACGCAAAGCCTCAAAGACTTGCTCACCGGCGCGATGCAGCGCCTATCCGCCCAAGGGGGCGACCCGGTCGTGCAGTTGCAGACCAATTTCGGCGGCGGCAAGACCCACTCGATGCTCGCGCTCTACCACCTGTTTTCCGGCACTACGCCAGGCGAGATGCTGGGCATCGACGCGCTGATGGCTGACGCGGGCATTTCGGCATTGCCGGAGAAGGTCAAGCGCGTCGTTCTGGTCGGGAACAAGATTTCGCCGGGCAACCCTTCGAGCAAACCCGACGGAACGGTCGTCAAGACCCTCTGGGGAGAGCTGGCCTGGCAACTGGGCGGCAAGCCCGCCTTCGAAAAACTCCGACAGGATGATGAACGTGCCACTAGCCCCGGCGACACGCTACGCGAGCTGATGAATGAATACGGGCCGTGCCTGATCCTGATCGACGAGTGGGTCGCCTACGCTCGGCAATTGCATGACGACGCCGACCTGCCTGCTGGCAGCTTCGAGACGCATTTCACCTTCGCTCAGGCGCTGACCGAGTCGGCGAAGCTGGCAAAGCAGTGTCTCCTGGTAATCAGCTTACCGGCATCCGACACGGCGACCTCCCCTCATGCGCAGGCCGATGACGAGGAAGTCGGCGGCCTTCGCGGCCGCGCAGCGCTGTCTCGGCTTAGAAACGTCATTGGCCGCGTCGAATCCTCCTGGGCACCGGCAAGCACGGAGGAAGGCTTCGAGATAGTCCGCCGCCGCTTGTTCGAGCCGTTGATTGATCGCGAGCAGTTCACCGCCCGCGACAACGTCTCCCGCGCCTTTGCTGATCTTTACCGCACGCAGCATCAGGAATTCCCTCCCGAATGCCGCGATGCGGATTACGAAAAGCGCCTGCGTGCCGCTTACCCGATCCACCCGGAAGTCTTCGACCGGCTCTACACGGACTGGTCGACGCTGGTCAAATTCCAACGCACGCGCGGCGTCCTGCGACTGATGGCCGCCGTCATTCACAGCCTGTGGGAGAAGGGCGATCGCAATCCGATCATCATGCCCGCCAATATTCCGATCGACGATATACGCGTGCGGGACGAATTGACCCGCTACCTTCCAGACCAGTGGAAGCCCATCATCGAGAAGGATGTAGACGGCCCGAACGCTCTACCACTGCGCATTGACGGCGAGGTGCCGAACCTCGGCAAGTTCGCGGCAAGCCGTCGCGTTGCACGGACGGTGTATCTCGGCTCCGCGCCTACCGCCTCGGCAGCCAACCGGGGCATCGAGGATCGCCAGATTAAATTGGGATGCGTCATGCCCGGAGAATCGCCCGCGGTGTTTGGCGACGCGCTCCGCCGTCTCAGTTCGTCCGCGACCTTCCTCTATCAGGACGGGCCGCGCTACTGGTACGCGACGCAGCCGACCGTCACCAAGCTTGCCGAGGATCGTGCCGAGCAATTCAAACGCAATCCCGATCCGGTCATCGCCGAGATCGAGGATCGCTTGCGCACCGACCTGCGGAACATGGGCGACTTTCGGCGCATTCACGCGGTACCGCCGTCGGGCGCGGACGTGCCGGACGACATGGAAGCGCGCTTGGTGGTCCTGGGGCCAGACCATCCCTACAGCAAGGATGCCGGTAACAAGGCGCAAAGCGCGGCAGCGGCGATCCTTCAAAGCCGTGGCAATGCGCCGCGCCTCTTCCAGAACACCCTGGTCTTCTTGGCCGTTGACCAGACCCGCCTTCAAGACCTCGATGAGGCCGTCCGCCGCTTCTTGGCGTGGTCGTCAATCCTGGACGAGAAAGAGGGGCTCAACCTCGATCCGCATCAGGTCAGGCAGGCGGAGGCGCAGCGCAAGGCAGCCGACGGGGCCGTCGCCGCGCGGCTGCCGGAATCCTACCAATGGCTCCTGGTGCCGGTACAAACGACGCCGCAGTCGCCCGTTCAGTGGCAGGCCTACCGGCTCTCCGGGCAGGAAAACCTGGCGGTGCGCGCCAGCAAGAAGCTCCGCTCGGAGGAACTCCTCGTGCCCTCCCTCGCGGGTACGCGCCTGCGCATGGAACTCGACCGTATCCCGCTATGGCGCGGCGACCACGTTGCCCTTCGGCAGTTAGCCGAAGATTTTGCGCGCTACGTGTACCTGCCACGCCTGCGCGACCCCGACGTTCTCGCCGCCGCAGTCCAAGATGGCCTTGGCTTGATGCTGTGGCGGCAAGAGTCCTTTGCCTACGCCGATGCCTATGACGAAGCGACACGCCGTTACCAGGGGCTGCGCTGTGGTGAGCGGCTCAATGTCGTTGAGCCGTCGGGAGCAGGCCTCATCGTCAAGCCAGACGTGGCACTCAAACAGCAGGAAGCGGACCGCGCTGTAGCAGCAGGTGCGACGGCGACGGGCGCGAGCGCCGTGGAGCCGCAAGAGGAACCCGGCACCCCTGCGGAAGCTACCACCAAGACACGGCCTAACCGTTTTTACGGACGGGTGACGCTGGATGCGACTCGCGTAGGGCGCGACGCGGGTCGTATCGCGGACGAGATTATTGCCCACCTCACAGGGATCGTCGGAAGCAACGTAACCGTGACCTTGGAGATTGCCGCGACCATTCCCGACGGGGTTTCCGAAAGCGCGGTAAGGACAGTGACGGAAAATAGCCGCTCGCTCAAATTCGAGACGCACGGTTTCGAGACGGAATAAGCCCTAGCAGACCTCACGCCGCCAGATTTCCGCTCGTTTAGGCTGCCACCGCGCGGTCGCCGATCGCCAGGCAAGTCCCTCCCTTAGCCTTCCAGCCACCAGCGCACCGCCTATCCCGCAAGACGGATGCCGTCAGCTTGAGTCACGCTCCCGGCGCGTCCCGCGCGTGTGCCGCCGTGCCATTCCACCCTCGTCCCCTCCTTAGGGGTTTTGCCTCGCCCTTCGCCTGTCTGCCAGAGCCGCCGCTTCTAATGCGGTCAAGCCGCTGCCCGCTCCAAGGGGCCGTGTTGCAGCTTGACCGCGAAGCAGGGCTCTGGCCGGGCACCAGGCGTGCTTCGGCACAAAAACCCTAAACGAAGGAGAAAGTTATGAGCACGAACAACACCACCAAACGCCCGACCCACCGCATCAACTACGAGATCAAGGGCAGGGACGGCAAAACCGCCCGCAGCATCGAGATCGGCGCCGCCTGGCCGCACAGCGACGGCAAGGGTTTCAGCCTCAGGTTCGATGTGACGCCGCCCCCCGGCAGCTACATCAGCATGCGCGGTATCGAGCGTCAGGAGGGCGCGACCGAGGGGGAGTCCCAGGGGGCTTAGGCCCCCTTCCTCCCACCACCATGAGGGATTTCTCTCGGAAAGCGCCTGCGGTGCGCTCGCAGATCGGCTCTGCCCAGCCGGTACTCATGCAGGGCGATTGCACCGCCCTCCTGCGAGGTGTCGCCACCGCGAGCATTGACCTGGTGGTAACCGACCCGCCCTATGTCTGCCGCTACCGCGACCGCTCCGGGCGCAGCGTGGCGAACGACCATCAGGACGACTGGATCGCTCCCGCTTTCCGTGAGCTCTACCGCGTGCTGAAGCCCGACACGTTCTGCGTGTCGTTTTATGGCTGGAGCCATGTCGAGAAGTTCATGCGCGCCTGGAAGGAGGCGGGCTTCACGCCGGTCGGCCATATCGTCTGGCCGAAGAACTACGCCTCCCGGCGCGGCTACACCGCTGCCCGGCACGAACAGGCGTTCCTGCTCGCCAAGGGCCGCCCGCCACGGCCGCTCGTGCCCTTTGATGACGTTCAGCCCTGGGCCTACACCGGCAACATGCTGCACCCGACCCAGAAAGCGGTCGGCGTCATCCGTCCGTTGATTGAGGCGTTCTCAGCGCCGGGAGCCGTGGTGCTTGATCCGTTTCTCGGTTCGGGAACCACGGGCGTCGCCGCCATTGCGAGCGGTCGGCGGTTTGTCGGCATGGAACTTGACCCGGAGCATTTCGCGGTCGCGGAGCGCCGCATCACCCGCGCTGCGGAAGAGCGGAAGGCGGCATGAGCAGAGGCGTCGCTCAGCCGCCCGGCCAGCTTCCCTCAGGCCAGTCGCGCGCGCCGTGGATGATGCGCAGCACGGTAAGTGTGCCGTCTTCCGGCGGCTCGTCGCCGAGCGCGTAGGCGATGATATAGGGCAGACCGCTGACGAGTTTCTCGTAGGTTCCGGCAACCCGTCCCTTGCGGCCTACCGGCAATTCGGCCAGCGCCAGCACTGCCGCTTCAAGGCGATCAGCCACGCCGACGGCAGCGATAGGGTTGTCACGCGCGATGTAGTCAACGACGCTGCTGAATTCCTCCAGGCCGGAGTCCGACCAGACAACCCGCCTCACCGCGCCTTTTCGATTACCGCCCGAATCCGGCGCATCGCCTCATCATGGGGCACTACCCGACCGGCCTTCATGTCATCCAGGCCGCGTTCGATCCCCTCGATGATCTCCAGTTCACGCGCGACGTAAGCGGCAATCGCCTCACCCGCGAGGAAAGACTTGCTGCGCCGCGTCCGGGCAGCCAGACGGCTAAGCCCCTCCTTCAATTCAGAAGGGAGGCGCACGGTCATTGTCGTGCTGTTCAATGGGTTATCCGCCGCTATCTGTGTTCGCATGTGTACATCCTAACACAAACGCGCACGCATGGCAAACCTGAGAGGTTTTCTCAGTGGCAAGGGGCCGCCTGCCGCCTACGCGCCGCCGTCCTCGCGTACCGTGACGCTGTCAATGTACGGGGCGGCTTCCTCGGCGTCGAATTCGCCGACATGCTGCTCGTACACGTCCCCGACCTCGCGGCGGCGGATCATGTCAAAGCCCTTGCGCAGATTGCGCCCGACGATGCGCACGGTGACCACGCGATCATCAATGAATTTGAGCTCAATCACACCCCGCGCCTCGAATTTCCAGTGCACGAGATGCGTATAGGGCCAGCCGAAAGCATCGCCTGTCACCCGGTTGAAGGTGATCGACGGCCAGTATTCATTGCCCTTGAAGCGCGCAAAGGCGACCGGCGCGCCCTCGCCCTCCGGCGGCTGCGCGCCCCCGGGATGCACCGCCCCTGCGGGCGAAATCTGGTTACCGGGAGGGTGCATCCTGTCCTCCCTCGCGGGTGAATTCCCGCGCCGCCTCTGCTGTCGCCTCGCGCACCCGTTGCGCCATGCGCACCGCCGGAAGCTGCGCTTTCGCCGCTGCTTCGGCGAGATGGTCCAGCGTCTGGTTGAGGCGCATGGTCAGCCCCTTCACCCAGTCGCGTCGCGTCCAGGCCTTCGTCTTGGCCTGAAACGCCCCGCGCATCAGCTCGGTGGCCGAGGGCCGCGCGGCGCTGCGCAGGATCGCCGCCGCCAGCGCGTCCTTGTCGTCGGTGTAGATGCGCACATCCCGCCGTCCCCGGCTGACAGACACGTAGAATTGCTCGGTCGAACTGGCGCGGCCCGAAAAACTGTCCTGCGCGACGAACACCTGATCGACGGTGCGCCCCTGCGAGCCGTGCGAGGTGCTGACATAGCCGTAGGTGAAACCGCCGAACGTCGCATCGAGCTGCCAGCCATTGCCGAGCGTGACCCTCCCGTCGGGCTCGACGCGCGTCACCTCGTACACCCCGCCATTGCTGAAGCGGTGTTTGCGGTCGGCGCTGAAGCCGTTTTGCGTCAGGCGGATGGTGTCGCCCGCGCTGAGTCCGATCGTCTCCGGCTTATAGGCGGTGAATTTCCCGCTTTCCTCCAGCGGCAGGGCGCGCAGCTTCCCTTCGGCGTTGCGCAGCACCGGCAGGCCGTCCGGGTTCAGATGCGCGACCTCGAGCGTCTCGCCGCGCTTGATGCCGCGCGCATTCTGATGGAAGCGCACCACGAACCCCGGCTGGTAGCTCTTCGGGTCGCCCGCTTGCGCCTCGGTGAGGTCGAGGCTCTTCAGCACCCTGACCGGCGTCTCCTTGCTCCCTATGCGCCCGCTCGCCTTCAGCCCGTCGCGTAGCAGCCCGGTGACACGCTCCGCCTCGCGGTGCGTCGGCGAGACCACCAGCACGGATTTGCCCGTGTTCACCGCCGCGAGGTAGTCGTCCACGAGCCGCTGGTAGCGTTCCTCGCCGGGGGCTTCAACGATGCAGCCCATACGGTCGAGCAGGCGGAAACCCCCCGCTATCTCGCCGTGGCTGATGGCGCTCACCGCTTCGCGGTATTCGCCGCGTTGCCGCACTACCTCCAGCACGTCCGCCGGGCGGATACCGGCCTTTTGCTCCAGCAGCCGCAGCGCGTCGCCGCGCGCGACCGAGGCATGCTGCTTGGAGTCGCCGACCAGAATCACGCGGGCATTCACCTGCCCGGCCAGAGCGAAGACGCGGGCGGTGTCGCGGGCGCTCAGCAGCCCCGCCTCGTCAATCAGGATCACCTGGTCGCGCACATCCTCCCGCAGCTCCTTGTTGTTGAGGAGTTGCCAGACCGTCTCCGCGCTCGTAAATCCTTCCTGCCTCAGCACGTCGCGCGCGGCGCTCGCCGTCGGCGCGAAGGCAAAGATTTTTTTGCCCCCGGCCTCAATCCCGGCGACCGCTTCCTTGAGCAGGGTCGTCTTGCCGGTCCCGGCCCCGCCACGGATCATCATCACCCGATCCTGCGAGGAGAGCAGATGCACCACCGCGCTGAGCTGGTCACGGTTGAGCGCCTTGTTGCCGATGGTGTAGTCGCGCGGCCCCAGCGGGCGGCACACTCCCCGCCCCTCGCGCGCGAAGCGCAGCATCGCCTGCTCTTCGTCGTACACTTCGCGGGTGGTAACAAAGCGGCGACCATCCTTCTCGCGGCGCATCAGCGGGGCCTTTTGCGCGGCCAGTTTGACCTCCTCCGGGCTGACCTGCCCGAAGCCGCGTTGCAAGGCGGTGATCAACACGTCTTTTTCATCGGCGACCGACTGGCGCTCGAAACTATGCGACAGGGCGTAAGCAAGGCTGTCCTGCGGGCTGAGGCGCTCACCCTCTCCGCCTCCCTCCCCGGCCATGACCTTTGCCATTGCCGCGCGCTCATGGGGGTTCAGCCGCGAGCGCCACACCTCGGCAAGCTGCTCGGAGTTCAGCGCGCTTTCCCCCTTGCCGCGCCGTGTGAGTGCGCCCAGCGTCGCCTTCAGTTTCCCCCGGCTTTCCTCGCCGGTAATGCCGCGTTTTCCCGCTTCCGCCTCGATTTCGGCGGTGCGGCGGGAAAATTTCGCAACTAACGTTTCGGGCACTCCGGCGATCGCCATGTAGCGCCCGTCGCGCTCGATACCGTAGCCCAGCTCCCGCAGGGCCTTGGCGAGCCGCGCATGGAAGGCCGCCTCGAAATACGGGCCGTCGGCTTTGATGCCGCCGAACTCGGCCGCCTTGTAGCGCAGCTCGACCGGGTCGTAGGTGACGTTGAAGGCGTAGGCATGCACATGCAGATGCGGGTCGGGGATACCGTCCACCGGCCGCGAGGTGGTGTGCAGGAAGTCCGCCCACAGCAGGTTGCCGGTCGTGCGCTCGCCATTCTCGCCCCCTGCCCGCACCCGCGTCGCGATCTCCTGCTCGACTTCGCGCATGGTGGCGTTAGCCGACTCCCGCACCGCCTCGGCGATGCGCGAGTCACCCGACAGCGCATAGAGTACCGAGACGCTCTTGGGGGCGTTGAAGGTGAAATCATACCCGACGCGCCGGTTGCTTTTGGTGCGCGGGGTGATCTGCTCTCCCGTGGTGGGGTGGCGGTTATCGCACAGCAAGCCGAACTGCTCGCGCTTCACCTCCCCGGCGAGCTGCATCAGTTCCGCCACACGGCCATGCCAATGACCGGCGATTTCCTGCCCCTCGGTGTAGTAATCCTGGTGGCAGAGCGCCTGCGTGTAATAGGCTTTAGCTCCAGCGGCGGAGGTGCTCGGCGTTATTCTTAACATGCCTTAACCTCTTGCCTCCCTTCCCCTTTATACACGAAAACAGCGTGAATTTCCAAGAAAAGCTTGAATCAGACGTCTCTCCTAAGCATAGCTTAGGCAAATTTCGCTTGCCCGCGAAAACATGAAATTAACCATTTATTGTAACTGCCCAGGTGGATGACGGGCGCGGTATCCCGGCCACGCCGAGCGGGGGCAGGAGGGGTGAGCGGGTGGCGACGAAGTCGGCATAGATTTCGTTTGACGCGAGGCGGGGTTGTCGATTCAAGGATTCGATGGATCGCGCCGTGCTCAGCCAATTCGCGAAAGGCGACTTGATTGCCCTGCTGCTTGGGCAAGAGGCGCGCCACACCGCGGAGGTGACGGCGTTGCGAGCACGGATCGCCGAATTGGAGCGCCAACTCGGGCTGAACAGCAGCACCAGCGGCAAGCCACCGTCCAGCGACGGGCTGAAGAAGCCGGCGCGGGTGAGCAGTCTGCGGGAACGGTCTGGCAAGAAGACCGGTGGTCAGACGGGCCATCCGGGTGAAACTTTGCGCCAGACCGAGACACCCGACACCACCATCGACCATTATCCGCAGACCTGCACGACGTGCGGCACGGCGTTGACCGCGGCGATGGCGACAGACCACGTTGCCCGGCAGGTGTTGGACCTCCCCGAACCGCGACCGCTGATCGTCACGGAACACCGCGCGCACGGTTGCCGTTGCGCGGCCTGCGGCACGCAAACCCGGGCGGTATTTCCCGAAGGGGTCACTGCGCCCGTGCAGTACGGCACGCGGATCGGCGCCTTCGTACTCTATCTCCTGCACTACCAGTTGTTGCCCGAGAAGCGTCTGGCCGAATTGATGGCCGACCTCTTCGGGGTGAATTTGGCCACCGCGACGATCGCTCGGATCAGCCAGGACGGTGCCAGACGCTTCCAAGGTTTCGCCGATGCGGTGCGCGACCACGTGGCAGCGGCACCGGTAAAGCACATGGATGAAACCGGCTTTCGGATTGGCGGCAAGACGCAGTGGCTGCATATCGCCTCCACCATCCTGCTCACGTTCTACCGCATCTCGCCGAAGCGCGGCAGCCTGCTCGCGCCTGTCATGGGCATTGTCGTGCACGACCACTGGAAGCCCTACTACACCCTGTCCGGCGTGCTGCACGCGCTGTGCAACGCGCATCATCTGCGTGAACTGAAGGCGCTGGTCGAGATCGAGAAGGAAGACTGGGCGCGCAAGATGCAGCGCCTGCTGCGCCGCGCCTGTCACGCAACGAACCTCGCACGCGATCAGGGCGTGCCGTTGAAGCCATCGCTGATCGCACTGATCGAGCGAGGTTACGACGCCATTCTCGCGGAAGGCCTCGCGTTCCACGAGGCACAGCCCGCACTGGTCCCTGCCGCGGCAAAGGCCAGGCGCCGCGGCCGCTCGCCGCGACGGATTGGCCACAACCTCTTGCTGCGCCTCAGCACCCGTAAGCAGGACGTGCTCCGCTTTCTCACCGATCCGCGGGTGCCCTTCACAAACAACCTGGCGGAGCGGGATGGACGTATGATGAAACTGCGGCAGAAGATCTCCGGCGGCTTCCGCTCAACCGACGGCGCGAAAGACTTCGGCGTGATCCGCTCGCTCCTCTCGACAGCGAAAAAGCAGGGCTGGGGTATCCTCCAGACACTGACCACCGACCCCAAGCGCCTAATCGCACAACTCCGTCTCGTATGACCGCGCCCGCCATACCTGGGTAGTAACCATTTATTAGGAAATTCACGCGCTTTCGGGTGTGACGGGAGGCAAGGGATACCGCCGCGCATGGCCTCGAAACTCGACCCCTACCGCGAGGAGATTCTCCGCCTGCGCACAGCGGGCGCACCGCTCGCCGAGATCGTTGACCGCCTCGCCCGCGAGTATGGCTGCCTCGTCTCGACGCCGACCCTGTCGAAGTTTCTGGCGAAGGAAACCTCGACCGACCCCGCGATAACGCCTGAGCGCCCCCTCCCGCCGGAGCTGGAGCATCCTCTGGAGCAGGCCGCCGTCGTCGCTGAAATCCGCGCCACGGTGCGCGAGGCGCAGGCGATGACCGGGCATCTGGTCGAGGCGACCAAGGCGCTCACCATGCAGACCTTCGATCATCAGAAGGCGGTGCTGGCGAAACTGGAGGCGCTCACCGTCGTCGCTGGTAAGGGGAGCGAGCCGCCCGCTCCGCTCCTCGCCGAGCTGCGGGAGCTGCGCGCCATTCTTGCGAAGCCGGTCGCACCCTCCCCTGCTCCCGCCGCATCCGGCCAGGCTCCCAGCCTCGCCGGGCGGCAGCTTCGGCGCATCTGGTGGCGGGCGCTATGGATCACGGCCCTGTTCTGGTTGCTGGTGGCGGCGGGTGCGTGGTTCGTATCAGGAAAAATATGAATTTCGGTGAGACGTAGATTGTGTATGTAATAATTCAGTTGCAACTTTATAATCACGCTCTCATGCCATACCAAATGGCTCTTCATCTTCCTTTTGTATTGCCGTGAGTCTCTCGTAATTTTCCTTAAACTGTTCGTAGATAGAAGGCCGTTTCCCAGCGTCAAAATACGGGCGTCCAAGCGCCATTTTATCCATACGCTCTGTCGAAACATTCGACCGTCGATCGAAAGAAACAAACCAGTGTCTCTCCCGCCGTAAATCTAGTCTAATATTGGGTTCGATGACGGAAGTATGTTCAATAAAGTCATCCTGCCTAACTTTGAATACAAATTCGAGCTTTGAACAATATAGATTCCTACGTATGTCTTCGAAAACCATAAAAAGTAATAAAAAATCATCTATAGACCGGTCGAGTTCGTACCAATCTTGGATTGTTCTTGGTTTTATATGGGTAGGAAGTGTAAAGTTTATTTTTTTGTCGATGTCGACGCGGCCTATTAAATGTGTTGAGTGAGATAAGCTCAAATTGCGTGGACCGTCGCCATAGCGGTAAATATAAGTTGCTTTTGCATTGATCATGGGTCCGCGACCAATGTTTTCTAGCTCAATGTCAAAATAGATCTTAGTTGTTCTTTCAAGGATAATATCCTCACCGTCCAGACGCTGTCTTTCGTGAACTTTTGTTCGTGAAAGCCTTGACTGAAAGGCACTGATCCCAGACGTTGTTAATCGGGCGATCCCCACTACATGTGGCCGGAATGCCTCTCTTGCTTGTGCAAGCGATGTTTTAAGTATTTGTCTAGTCAAGCCAACATACAATGCAGTGACACCCAAAAGCAAAAATGACGATAGTAAATTGAGCAGAGCTGCATCTTTTACAAGAATATCTTTAAAGGGTATTAATTGCCATATCGCAAAGCAGAGAAACATGAGTGTGACAACAATAAATAACGTGGATTTGAAATGCTGGCGCATCGTGTCCCGCAAAGACAGGCGCACGGCCTTAGTAGCGCGCATGAGCGCTTGCAATAATTGCTGAATGCGGCGCGATGGTGATGCAATCAATGTATTAGCAAGCGTAATGACGCGCAGCGGTGATGGTAAAAACGGGCTGTAGTATCTGAGTAAGACAAGACTAAAACCTTTACCTCTCCATCTCCCGCTCATAAGCGGGCGGCTCCGGCTCCTTCACCTCCTGCTCTAGCGGCCCGTAGAACGCTTCCATGCTGGCTTCCTGTGCCGGAACCTCGACCTGCGGCATCGCCGCGTCCTGCGTCCGGTCGGCGTAGCGGTAAAGATCGTCGGCGTATTGCTGCGGGTACTGGCCGAACCAGGCATGATGGATCAGCTTGTCGTAGAGGTCGCTGCGCACCGCATCCACCACACCGCCGATGCGCTGCTCCGACGAGGCGCGAATAGCCTCGGCCGCCATCATCTCCATCACGATGCGCTCGCGATCGTCCATCACGCCCTCTTCTGGCCTACCGGTTGCAACTGTGCCTCACGACGTGCTGTTTGAGAAGCAAACACGGAACCAACCTACGGGCGCAGCATCAAAGATGTGACCATGAGCGTGATTGACCGAGTGCTTGGCCGTCTTTCCGGGGTGGCGACCACCAGCGCGCCGCCGCCCGTCATCGGGCGGGTGCGCGGCTTGCCGAGCTACGGCACGGGGCTCGATCAGCCGCTGGTGATGCTGACACCCAAAGACCCGTGGACGATCCGCGACTCCTTCGAGGGGACGCAGATTTTCGGGGAGCCGGGATCGGGCAAGACGACCGGCAGCGGCGCGGCGCTCGCCAAGGCGATGCTGCGCGCGGGATATGGCGGGCTGGTGCTGACCGCCAAGCCGGACGAGCGCGCGCTGTGGGAGCGCTATGCCCGCGAGACCGGACGCTTGGATTCCTTGCTGGTAGTTCACCCCCGCCATCCTTGGCGGTTCAATTTCCTCGACTACGAATTCTCCCGCCCCGGCGAGGGCGCGGGCTTCGCCGAGAACGTGGTCGAGCTGTTCATGAACGTGATCGGCGCGATCGAGAGCGACGGCCGCCAGGCCAATGAGAAATTCTGGGACAACAACGCAAGGCGTCTCTTGCGGCATGCGCTGGAGCTGATTGTCGCCGCCGGGGAGACGCCGACCATGACCCGCATCATGGACGTGATCGACTCCGCACCCACGGAGAACCCCGATACGCACACGCTGCACCGCCGCCCGGAGTCTTACTGCGACTCCTGTCTCGCGCACGCACGGGAGCGCGGCGCGCCGCAGCTTGCCAACCTGGAGCGTTTCTGGCTGGGTCAGTGGGCGCGGCAGCCCCACAAGACCCGCGCCGGGGTGGAGGCCACCTTCACCGGCATGGCCGACCCCTTCCTTTCCGGCCCCGCCGCCGACCTGTTTTGCACCACGAGCAATTTTACGCCGGAGTGGAGCCTGCTCGGGGCGGTCATCGTCGTTGACCTCTCCGAGGCCGAGTGGTTCCAGGCCGGACGGCGCGCCCAGCTTCTTTTCAAATATATCTGGCAGCGGGCGGTGATGCGGCGGCAAGGCATGCCGCGCGGCCACCGCCCGGTCTTCCTGTTCGTGGACGAGGCGCAGACCTTCACCACGCCGCTCGATGCGCAGTTTCAGGCGGTCGCCCGCGCTTCCTGCGCGGCGACGATCTACCTCACCCAGAATATCAGCAACTACCTCGCCATCATGGAGCCGCATCGCGGCCAGGCGCAGGCCGACTCCTTGCTCGCGAATCTCGGCACCAAGATTTTTCATCGCAACACCGACCACCGCACCAACCAGTGGGCGTCCGACGCCATCGGCAAGGGCACGCTGATCCGCTATAGCGGCGGCGGCTCCAAAAGCCTTGGCCGCTCGGCGCAGAAATCCGTCGGCGGCGGCAAGAGCTACGGGCCGAGCAACGATATGCTGCTCTGGGGTGCGTCCACCGTCTCCACGCAGCACGGCTACAGTGACGGCATCAACTCCTCGCAAAGCGAGAACACCGGCTGGCGCGAGGAGGTGGATTACCTGATCCAGCCACAGGTCTTCACCGCCCTGTCCGGCGGCGGCCCGCAACACCGCTGGACGGTGCAGGCCATCGTGCTCAAAGGCGGCAAACGCTTCGCGCTCACCGGCCTGCCGGTGACCGGCGCGGCCTTCCTTCAGGATACCGGCTGATGCGTATGGTGTTGATGTTTCTTTGCTGCGAGTGGATACCGCTGCTGCATTGGCGGCCCGGTCTCGCTTACGCCTTCGCCGTCGTCATCGCTTACCTCCCGAAGGCGTTTCTCCTAGCGCAGCTTCCCTTAAACGGTCTCTACGTGGACTTCCTCCTGCTCTCCCAGATGGCGCTGGGGGCGCAGTTCCTGCTCGCGGCGGGCTCAACCATCTTCGGCGGGCATGACACGACCGACCCCGGCAGCTCAGTGCTGAATATCCTGCGCAAGCCCAAATTCACGTGGCTGACCCTGGAGCCTATCGTTGCCGTGGGCTTCGCCCTGGTCTGCGCCGGGTCCACCCTCGCGGGCGATCCGCCGATGCTGCTGCCCTATATCGCCGGTCAGCCGGTGATGTTTCCCGGCCCGTGGGCATTCTGGGAAGATGTCGGCCCGGACGGTCAGATGCTGGCGATGCTGCTGGTGCCGTTGGTGAGCGCGCTTGCCTTGCGCCGCTATAACCGGATGCTGTATGCGCAGACCGATCTCGCCTTCGCGGAAGCCGCCGGGATGTCCGGCTCCCGCCCGCCGAAGAAGCCGACCAGCGCCACCATTGCGGGCAGCGCAATCACCTTCCCCAAGGTGACGGGGGTATCGCGCAAGGCGGACGCCCCCTCGCTCAAGAAAATTGGCGGCAGCTTCCGCTGAGGGCGCGGCCTGTTATTCGTCCGGGGTTTCCCAGGGGTTGATGATCGGCACACCGCAACCGGCAAAGCCGTTTTCGTCGCGCGTTACCACCGTTGCGCCATGCGCCTTGGCAATGGCTGCAATCATGGCGTCCTCGGTAGCGATACGCCGTCCGGTACGCTGGCGCATTGCGCGGATGTCAGCGCATGCTTCCGCCGCATGGCTATCGAAGGGCAGGACGCGGTCGGCAAAGCCCTGGACGATGAGTTCGGAGAATTTTCTGTCCAGTTCGACTCGCCGCTTGCCTTCCGGCAGGACATGGATACCGAAACGGATTTCCATGGTTGAGACGGCCGTAATCGCCATCTCCATCATGGGCTGCGCCCCCACCCATGCCAGTACAGCGGGCGCGGGATGCGGGCGCATGAGTTCTGAAACCAGATTGGTGTCGAGCACGAGCATCAGTCGAAGCGTGGCGGCTCACGCCCCGGTTCACGAAGGGGAAGCTCCAAATCAACACCATGGTCAGGACCAAACAGGCGTCGAGCGACATCCACCAGGCTCTCCGCTGTCCGTTCCGTTTCGCAAGCGTGGGTCAAAATCCGTCGTGCTTCCTCTTCCATCGAGTGCCCCTGCTGGGCGGCGCGCACACGCAGCCGGTTCTTCACTTCCGGGTCGAGCTTGCGAATCGTGAGGGTGGCCATCGGGCTGCCACTATGCAGAGTGTCTAAGTGCATGCACTGAGTATAACATTATGCATGCATTGCTGTCAATGCAGCGGATGGCGTTCGGTGTAACCGGCGAAGAAACCGAGGAAGGCCCGATCCAGATTCTGCGGCAGTTCCTCCTTCCCCGCCATCCAGGAGCGCCACTCCTCCTCGACGAAGTAGATGTCGTAGCCGGGGAAGAGACGGCGCGCCTCTTCGTAGGTCGCGGTGCGGAGCAGTCCGCTGCCCTCCCTCTTCCCCCCGAAAGAGACATCCTCGACCGTGCCGTCGATGCGCGCCTTGCGCCCGACCTTGGGACGATTCAACTCCGCCATGACGCCGCTGACTTCCTCCTGCTCCTTGCGTACCCAGCGCAGGCGCACACCGCTGACTTTGCGACCTGATTTCAGGGGATCGATCTCGACGGTGAAATCCGACAGCGCGTTCACTTCCTTGATCGCCGGAGCCAGCGCCCGCTGATGCAGATTGCCCCACATCGGCAACTTGCCGCGCGGCACGCCGAGCAGCTCGCGGAATTCGCCTATCTCGAAATCCTCATGGCTTTTCATCGTCATGTTGCCGCGCTTTTGTACCATCTCGTAGAGCGCGAGCGCGTATTTGCTCGACAGCGCGAACATCACCTCCTTCTGGAGACGCGCGAAAATCGTGCTTTCCTTGATGATTTCGCGCAGCCGCGCCGGGAACTCGTAGCGCAGCATGCCGTCGGGCGATTCGTGCTCGGTATTGCTGCCCAGAAGCTGGACGCGCTCGACCGCGCGTTCGCCGTCGCGCACCACCCGCACCTTCACAATCGCCGCCATCAGGCGCTCAATCGAATCCCCCACCCGGTCATTGGCGTTGTGACTGCCCCGCAGATCGCGTTTGGCGATCACATGCTCGCCGGGTTCCTGGATGCGATCCCAGGCATGGGCGAGAAGCTGGTTATAGATGCGACGGTCGTTCAGGGTGAGCGGCGTCATCTCGACCAGATCAACCAGTTCCCCTGGCTTGATGATCGAGCTTTCCGTCGGTTTGGCTTCCAGCGTGCGGTAGGCTACGGCGCGTTCCATAACATGAATGAATAACAAAAGTTATAGTTTCTGTTATACATCGCCGCGCGATTCGTGCAACCGGAAACCGCAGGTCACGCCGCTACCCTGCACTACCCCACCCAAAATGTTAGAGTTGGTCTCCGGCCCGCGCATCAGTGGGCCGCTGCGAGCCTCCGCAACCCGCTGAGAAGATACGAATATCTCAAGATGTTGTGGGACGCAGGTGCGGGAGACCTAGCCCCCACCCAAAAAGTTAGGGTTCACAGGGCGGAATGCGCGCCCGTGCGAGCCCTCCCAAAAAGTTAGTTTTGCCATCCCAAGACGTTAGGATTCGCACCCAGGATGTTAGCGAAGTCATCCCGATTTGTTATAGTTAGGCGCGCAACTCATTGAACTAACGCGCATTTTTGCGCCCGAACATAGAACATTTAGAACAAAAGAACACCACCGCACGTTATCCACATCTATAACATCACCCCGAGAAGCCTCGCTACGCTCGGCACACGGCGCCGCTTAACAGCGGCAAGTTTATCTTTAGTCTCCGCTGGCGCGCGGAGCCGGGCCTTCGGCCCGCCCAGCCAAATGTGTGCCGCCCTTTAGGGCGGCACAACTTATCCTTCTTAGCCGAAGAAAAGGATACCGACCGGATCGTGCGCCCTGTCAAGGCTGCGTCCCTCAAAAGGGACGCACCGCCTCCGGCGGCTTACGGCCTTGACAGGCCACCCGCCCGGCGGTCACCGGAAGGTGTCGGCTCCGAAGGGATGTCAGGCTTACGTCTCTCCAAAGGGATGTCGGTTGATAATGCGTCGCATCCGCGACCATTCCGGGCTAGTGGCAGGTGCCGTATTTCTGGTCTCCCCAGAAGCAGCCAATCGAGGTGTCAGGTTCCGCATCCTCCTCCCTGCCGCCGCTTTGCGGGCTGTCGTCACGGCGGTAGTTGCTTCCGCTGTTTGCGCTAGCTGGTTCATCATCGCCGCTAAAACAGCCCAAGAGAGCGCAACCGATCACCCCCGCCGCCGCGAGGCCAATTCCCAATAAGACGGAGTTATCCGTCGAACGCTCCGGTTCGGCATAAGAAGGCGCGGGAGCATTCGGGATCGCCGGGGTCAGTAGGCGGGGCGCTTCCGCAGCGGAAGGCGCGATACTGCCGACCAGCATACTGCCACTAAGCAAAACACACGCTACAGCCTTCATGCCGCGCCGCGTGATATTGCCCTGTCGCGGCCGACTACTTCGCCTCATCTCCTGGTTCCTCCTTTGCAAGGCCTCACCTGGCGGGGCGGTGTGCCCCGCGCAGTCAGGCGTAGGCAAGAAGATGAGAAGCAAAAGTAATGCCTGCCGGAGCAGCAGGCCATGAACTGGGGCACAATTCTGAGTTGGGCGCTCATGGCAGCGGTTGGCAGTATTTTGCAGTCCCGCCCCGCGTGGCGGGCACAGATCACGCCGCCGCTGCTCTGGGCAGCAGGCTTCGCCGCCGTCGGCGCTGCCGCTTTTTATAGCATTCGCGCCTTGAGGCAGCGCAAAGGCGCGGCGACGAGCGCTGCAAGCGTTCCGTCCTCCCCTTCCCCTCTCGCAGCCCCTGCTCCCTGCCCGGCGGACGGACGACGCCATCCCCTCTACCGTGCGGTGCGCGTCGCGCTGTTTCTCTTCTCCGCAGGGCTGTTCGTCACCTCGCTCGGCGGTATCGTGCGTCACGCCGATACGCTTTTTTATGCCGCCGAACTGCAATTGCCGAAGAGTGACGCTGAGTTCAAGGACGCCATCCTGGTGCAACTGGCGATAGCGACCGCCACGCTCGACTATGATTCCATCATCCTGCAAGCCCTCGCCGAGGACGACATCGCCCGCGCTGAAATCTACGCCAATGTCGCCCGGCGTATCGGCTTCTCCCTGAAGCCGGATACCGCGCGGCGGCTGGAGGACGCCACGGGGCTCTGGGCAACGCTGCGCAGGGACGGGGAGGATGCCCTGGAGGGAGCCTGGAGCGGCAAGGTGGAGAGTACGGCGAGCTTAATCGGCGCAGGCGTGGCAGATTTCTCCGGCTTCGGTGACATCCGCGACATCTGGAACCAGGGCGGGGCCTGGCTCGAAGGAAAGTCTTACGATGAATACCTGCTTGGCCTCTCGATCTTCGGCCTGGCCGTTACCGTGATCGACCCCAGTCAGGTGCTCAATACCGGCGCGGCCATCCTCAAAAGCGCCGCCCGCCTGCGGCGGGTGAGCGTTTCGTTGGTGCGGCGGCTGCGGCGACTGGTCGCCGAGACGGTGGATATGGGCGCGGCGAAGACCGTGGTGCGCAATCCCTCCGCCGCCGGTGCCGCGCGGGTGATCCGCCGCGAGAGTCTCCCGGAGCTGCGCCGGGTGGCTACCGAGGTAGGCACCATTTACGACACCGGCGGCAGCAGGGCCGTGCTCATGGCCCTGCGCCACGCCGATGACGTCGAGGAGCTCACGCTGTTCGCGCGCGTGTCGCGCGTCATGGGCAAGCAGGCCGGTGAGGTGATCGAGATCGCCGGGAAACGGCTGAAGACGGTGTTTCGCGTCGGCAGGCTCAGCACCCACGTCGCCACCGTCATCACCGGCTGGGCCGCCGCCCTCGCCGGGGCCGTGATCGGCCTCGTCACCTCTCTCTCGGAGATGATCGCGCGGCGGCTCGGCACCGGGATCGTGCTGCGCGGCCTCGCCGCGTATCTGGCCAGGAGAATGGCGAGCGCGGGGTAGATCGCAGGCCGGTACAGCAGCATACCATTATACTGGTATACTAGTATAATGGTATCGTCTCCCCTCCCCTCCTCTCAAAGGAATCGGAGCCGGGGCGCGGCGTTGCCGCGCGGGAGATGAAACCTCCCCACATCCCCGATGAATCCCCTATCCCCCTTCACTCCAACACCGCCTCCTGCGGGGGACGGCCCGGATGCGGATCGAAAAGCCCCGCGCAAAGCGGGTCATGCAGGTAGTTGATCCGCCGTGAGCGAAAGGAACGACCGCCTTCGAGCAGCAGAAGCTGTTCGTCGCGTCCGAGCGCCATTACCCCTTCCGGCGAGACATCCCCCAGCAGCCGCGCGTAAGCCTCGGCCATCCGGCCATTGCGCGCGGCAAAAAGCTGCACCACCCCGGCATTGTCCACCAGCACCATCGCTTCGCCGCCATAGGTGGCTTCAAGCTGCGCCGCCTCGTCCATCAGCATGAGAGTGCGTTGCGCGGGCAGCCGGGTGCGCGCTGCCAACGCGAGGATCAGCGTACCCAGCCATAGCCGCAGTAGCGGACGGTGCGATACCAGCTTGTTTGGCGGTACGACGATGAACAGGCTGAGCGGTCGCCCTTCGACCAGGTCACCCAGATCGAAGCTGGTGCGGTCGGTCGCGGTGCGCACTACGCCTGAGCCAAACAGCGGCAGGTGCTGGCGCGCCGTGGATTGGACGCTGGGGCGCGTCTCCCGCTCCGGGTGGTTCAGGAACGCTGCAATCTCCGCGATTGCCGCCGGGTGGCGTATCTCCCCGCTGTCGAGCATGCCGGAGAGTCGGTAGGCGAGATCGCTATCGGAGAACAGATCGTAGAGGCGGCTGAAGCAGCGCTCCTCGGGTGGGCAATCCGTCAGCAGCCAAGTGAGCAGGCCGGTAATGAAGGCCTGCGCGGTAATGTCCCAAAACGGGTCTTTGTGAGAGAGCTGGCCGCCGGTCAGCAGCGTCGCCAGGCTCGCCGCTGCGTCTTCCGGGCGACCCGGATCAATCAGCCCGGCAAGGTCAAGCGGGTTCAGCGCATCGGCGGGCTGACCGGTGGTGCCGAACACATCGAGCAGCACGACCTTCTGGCCGAGCTCTTCGCGCCGCCGCTTGGTCACGGCATACACCTCGCCCTTGGGGTCAAAGACAATCAGCGGGCCGGGATAGAGCAGCGCGTTGGGTATCACGCAGCCGACCCCCTTCCCTGCCCCGGTCGGCGCGATGGTCAGCAGATGCGCGTCGCCTGCGTAGGTGACGAGCGCATCACCGCCCTCCTCCGCGTCGCTCAGAAAGCCGGGCCGCTGCCGACCGGCGCAGCTACGCCCCAGGATAAGGCCGCCCGTCATCGCAGCGGCCGGCAAGCCGGTAGACCTGTATACCTGTATACCGGGAAAACGGCATAACGCTGTACCATTGCTGCGCACCCGAGGGAGATACCCTACCTGTATGACAGCGTAACGCTATACCGGTATACTGGTAAACCATTAAAATGGTATAGCGGTACAGGTTCCCTCTGGTGTGTCGCGCATGCCGCAGCACCGGTAAACCGCGATAGCGGTATAGCGGTTTACCCTTCTACTGCTTTACCGGTGCAATGGTATGATGGTACGGCTGGATTTAAGAACCAGCAGCCGGGAGCGATGCATGCGCGTGATTTCATTCGTCAGTCAGAAGGGAGGGTCGGGGAAGACGACGCTCTGCTTCTCCCTTGGCGTCGCCGCGCGGGAAGCGGGGCGCAAGGTCTTCATGCTCGATCTCGACCGACAGGCCTCGCTCAGGGACTGGTACGCCGACCGCGAGGCGGAAGAGCCGGAGGTGGATACCGTCGAGCTACCGAAGCTGGAGGAGGCGCTTGCTGGCCTGGAGAAGCTCGGCTTCGATTACGTCTTCATCGACACGCCGGGCAAGGACGATCCCGCCAACAGCAAGGCGATCACACTGTCCGACTTCTGCCTCATCCCGTGCCGCCCGACGCCGGGCGACCTCAAGGCGATCCGTCCGACCATCGCGAATGTCGATCGGGTCGGTACGCCCGCCGCGTTTGTGCTGACGCAGACGCCGCCCAAGAGCTTCCGGGTGCATGAGGCGAAGACCGCGCTCTCCATGCTGGGCCTGGTCGCCACGACCTGCATCGGGCAGCGCAACGACCATCAGGACTCGCAAGGGGCGGGGCTTGGCGTTACCGAGTACGACCCCGGCGGCAAGGCCGCCGAAGAGGTGCGAGAACTCTGGCAGTGGATCGAGAAGACCATGCGGAAGGTAGGCAATGGTAAAAAAGCCGCGTAGGACGCTCTCCGCAGCACTGGCGAGGGAAGGGGAGGGGACGGAGCCCCAAGCGCCCGGCGGCGCAGCCGCCGCGACGCCGGAAGCCGCTGCTCTCGCACCGAGCGGGCTGGAGACCGTGCGCTATACGGCCTACCTGCCCAAGCCGGTGTACCGCCAACTCAAGGAACTCGCCTACACGCATGACCGCAAGATGCACGACTTCGTGCTGGAAGGTTTAGACCTCGTCTTCCAAGAACACGGCCTGCGTTCCATCCACGACCTGACCGCGCAGGACGAGTAAACCAGCGTACCGGTATGCTGGTTTAACGGTGTAATGGTATAGCGGCCTACCGGTTTTAACCGCACCCATTAGCCGCGTAGGACGCGGTCGGCCGCATTGGCGAGCGAGGAAGGGGAGGGGGCCGAGCCCCCAGACGCCCGCTGCCGCCGCACCGGTTGCGCCTGGCGGGCCGGAGACGGTGCGCTATACCGCCTACCTGCCCAAGCCGGTCTATCGCCAGCTCAAAGAACTCGCCTACACGCATGACCGCAAGATGCACGACTTTGTGCTGGAGGGCCTCGACCTTGTCTTCCGCGAGCACGGCCTGTGGTAAACACAGGAACTCGTGTCAGAGAACGACTAAATAAGAGTATGCTTTCGTGTTCTGGCTGTGTGCGGCATGTATTATCACAACTTTTATGTTGCGAATAGATATATATTAATTTATGACGATGTGTAGCATTATCCGTACGACGTAAATATTTGTATGGCACCATTACAAAAAGATATGTTTTCGCATCTCGCCAAGTATAATCTCTGTATAGGCCGCATGATGCTTGGTGTATGGGCGCTGCTTGTCGTGCATTACATATTGGGGTTGGTGCTGGGAGTGTCTTTCGATGGCGTGGCCAACTATTTCGCACCGTTCTTAGCGGATTTGCCGATTTTCCCGCGGGTGGCAGCATACTACGCGCATAACCCGGAAGCACTGGCACAGGCGCGTTCCTTTTATCTCGTGAATAACGGTATATTCTTCCCGGCGCTCGCTATTTGCCTTATCAGCGCGCTGGCGAACATTATGCCAGCGTACCGGGCAATAGAACAACGCATAGAACAAGAAGAACAAAAAACAGAGGCGCGTAAAAAATGGAAAGATGTAAGAACGAGCGTGTTTGCTGTGCTTCTGTGTTTTTATATTATTAGCGCTCTCGTAACGAAGTTGGCCGGATATACGCAATTACCAGAACAAGGGGTGGGACGCGGATTCGCTGTTATCTTAGGTCAGTTCCTATCTATAACGTTTATATTAGCAACTCCACACATTATCGCCCCATCTTTATACACTGTATTTCATACAAATAATAAAAGGAACACGTTATGACATGCTTACCACATCCGCTTTATGCCGATGATACGACCGCCGATGAATGGCTGGCAGCTGCCGGTGGAGTTGCAGGATTTTTGGCTGCGTCGGAGGTGCTTGGGCCATATAGCGCGCCACTAGCTGCATTGGCTTTTGCTTTTGGTACGGGATCAGCGATTGCCGCTTCTTGGGAAGACGGAGATTTTGATTGGAGTGGATTTGAGCGTTCGATGGCCGTACTAACGGGATCGACCATCTTATCCGGCACTGTACTTAGTCCAATACATACTTTTATCGGAGAAGCTACTGAAAGCTGGATATCTATAGCACTAAGTAGGTTTCCCGAAAGCACGGCAGCAGCACTATATTCAGGTGGTTGGGCCGCTCTGACCGGCGCCTATGCTGTTAACCCACTCCTCGACAAATTATTAGATATTGGGTGTGGTCACAGTGATCCTACATACGGCGATTTTCTCGTTGACGACGCAACGAAAATCGATCCGCTTGTCATTGACCTTAACAGAGACGGTCACGCGGACTTTATCCCATTAGTGGACTCGCCGGTATTCTTTCAACCCGGAAGTTACGCGCCAACTTTCGTGGGCATGGCAACCAGAACAGGATGGGTGGGGCCGACAGATGGCTTGCTTGCAATAGATGGTGACGGCAACGGAACCATAGATGGTCATAGCGAACTATTCGGCAGCGAACTTAGCATCTGGGTAGGTCTTGATTATAAGGACGGATTCAAAAAGCTCGCGTCATATGACCTCAACCACGATAACGTCATCAACAGTCAGGATGCGGTGTACGACCGCCTGCTCGTCTGGCAAGACCTTAACACCAACGGCTATTCTGAGCCGAACGAACTCAAATCCTTACAACAGGCGGGTATTGCTTCGATCAACCTTAACGCCGATGCTAACCTAGCTAGCACCGTCACTTATCAGGCTGGCGGCACAGGAGCGATCTGGGATGAGTTATTCGGCCATAATTATACTGATTCTGTCTACCAAACAAAGGCCCCATTCGCGCCGGAGGTGTTTGACCTTCCACAATTGGATGGATTGGGTAACAACAAAGACTTATGGAGGGCGATGACGGACGATCCGCAATTGCATGACATGGTAGAGAATTTCAAGAACGGCATCACCACGACCGATCTCGCAAGTTACCGCAGCGCATTCGAAAACATTCTCTTCCATTGGTTTGGCGTGGATTACTATGCAACGACTGATTACGTCCCGTATGTGGATGATCGCGTTTATTATGCGATGTCACTGATGACAAATGCGATCGTTCAACCGAATTCGCAAATTCGTGGGGATGAACTGCAAGCAACGTGGGACGGGTACGTCAATACGACGCTGCTAAAGTTCGCAGCGCAGATTCCTACTTCAGAGATGGTGAATGCATTCTATTTGGCGCTTGATCACCTCCAGCATTTGCAAGAAACAGGTACTGATCTATCGTCTCTTTCGGTGGCGCAGATAGATGCAGAGATCAAGTCGTACTTCGATGCAGGAAGCAACTATGCACAAAATCACCCTCTGAAGGCGCTGGGGCTGGACTATGATTTTGATCAAGATATACTAAAAGGCGATCCCGGAAAGATTCTAGAAGGACTCGTCGCAGGACTACCGAGCAATCCTGCTCAGCAGCAGAGCTACTGGGACAACCAGTTACTTCTCTTTGATGGTCTTGCTCGCACCGATTTGGCGATGGGCGCTTCCGCTGCCCCTGTGGAGAAGGATAATAGAATTATCGGCACAGGAAATAATGAAACACTCAATGGTGGGACATCAAACGACATCATTCTAGGCGGTGGAGGAAACGACGTTCTAAATGGTGGGAACGGAGATGATGTGCTCTTCGGTGGAACTGGAAACGACACACTTGTGGGCGGAGAAGGACAGAACACATATTACTGGAATGCGGGCTTCGGTAGCGATGTAGTAGACAATAGTAGTACATCGCTTTCATTGTGGGACGTGGACACCTTAATCATTGGCAAGGGCGTTGATCCTGACACGGTGCTGGTTCAACGAAATGGAAACGATGTGATTTTACGTGATCCCGTGACGAACAGCACCGTCACGATACATGATCAACTCAGCAATATTGGAATACATGAGGTCGGCCGCATTATGTTCGAAATGGGTGAAACGTGGGATGGGAGCGAGATTCAGGATAAAGTAATCGCTGCTGGCATAACCAATGGCAACGATTACATAATGGGACTGTTTGGGAGCAACACGATAAACGGCCTCGGTGGTGATGACACCATTAATGGTGGCCAATATTATAGTTTTGATACACTCGATGGTGGGGCGGGAAAGGATGTGTTGACAGGCGGCCCGGGCAATGATGTGTTCAAGTTTTCGGCGCTGACCGACAGTGTCAGCACGAACATGATGCAGGATCGCATCACGGACTTTGTCGTAACACAAGACAAAATAGACCTCACTGGGTTGGGATTTACCGGGCTAGACACGGACGGCGGAAATACGGAACCCAGTGAATTGCGTCTGATATATGACGCAGCATCTAATCGCACCTATGTGCATTCTGATCAATCAACATTCGAGTTCTATCTCGATGGCAATTTTACAAGCACACTAACAAGCAATAACTTCATATTTGATCTTACCACAGGTTCCACCACCATCACCGGTACGTCAGGTGCGGATAGCCTGACGGGTACCGCAGGGGCGGACACCATCCTGGGGTTGGATGGAAACGACTTCCTCTACGGTGGCGGTGGCAACGACAATCTGCAGGGAGGTGCGGGAGACGACCGCCTCTTTGGTGATGACGGCAACGATCTTCTCCAGGGCGGTGACGGCAATGACGTGCTTATGGGGGGCAATGGTAATGATACGCTCGATGGCGGTGCGGGTACGGACACGGTGGATTACCGCTATTCCAGCGCCAACTGGACGATCAACCTGGCAACGGGTGTGGCGACGACAGGCAGCGAGACAGACACATTACTCAATCTCAGCCATGTACAGGGCAGCCAGGGCAACGACACCATCACCGGTGACAGCACCATCAATACGCTGATTGGCAACGATGGCAACGATTTCATTTACGGCGGCGGCGGTAACGACCATCTTCAAGGCGAGGCTGGGGACGACCGCCTCTTCGGAGATGACGGCAACGATCTTCTCCAGGGCGGTGACGGCTACGATTATCTCACCGGTGGCAATGGTAATGACACGCTCGACGGCGGTGCGGGCGCCGACGTGGCGGATTACCGCTATTCCAACGCCAACTGGACGATCAACCTGGCAACGGGTGTAGCTACATCGGGTAGCGAGACCGATACCCTCATCAGCCTCAGCCATGTGGAAAGCAGCAATGGTAACGACACGGTGACCGGAGATAGTGACATCAACACACTTAAAGGCAATAACGGCAACGACTTCCTCTACGGTGGCGGTGGCAACGACAATCTGCAGGGAGGTTCGGGGGACGACCGCCTCTTTGGTGATGACGGCAACGATCTTCTCCAGGGCGGTGACGGCTACGATTATCTCACCGGTGGCAATGGTAATGACACGCTCGATGGCGGTGCGGGTACCGACGTGGCGGATTACCGCTATTCCAACGCCAACTGGACGATCAACCTGGCAACGGGTGTAGCTACATCGGGTAGCGAGACCGATACCCTCATCAGCCTCAGCCATGTGGAAAGCAGCAATGGTAACGACACGGTGACCGGAGATAGTGACATCAACACACTTAAAGGCAATAACGGCAACGACTTCCTCTACGGTGGCGGTGGCAACGACAATCTGCAGGGAGGTGCGGGGGACGACCGCCTCTTCGGAGATGACGGCAACGATCTTCTCCAGGGCGGTGACGGCTACGATTATCTCACCGGTGGCAATGGTAATGACACGCTCGATGGCGGTGCGGGTACCGACGTGGCGGATTACCGCTATTCCAGCGCCAACTGGACGATCAACCTGGCAACGGGTGTAGCTACATCGGGTAGCGAGACCGATACCCTCATCAGCCTCAGCCATGTACAAGGCAGCAATGGCAACGACAACGTTACCGGCGACAGCAATGCCAATACGTTGATTGGCAATAACGGCAACGACACGCTCAGCGGCGGCGATGGCGATGACAAACTTTACGGCATGCTGGGGGGGGATTCCATGTCCGGTGGCGTGGGTGCTGATATTTTTGCCTTCCAGACACTCTCTGATTCCACATCTTCTGGTCAGGATGTCATCACCGACTTCACCAAAGGCACGGACAAGATCGACTTCTCCGGCATCTCTGCCATCGCTAGCATGAGCGATTTGACCCTGTCGCTTTCCGGCGGGAACACCCACATCGTCCACGGCACTTTCGACCTGCTGCTCGACGGCGACTTCACGCAAGGCGCAAACCAACTTGCGGCGAGTGACTTTGTATTTTAGAGAACAAAACAGGTACACGCGTCTTAGTGGCATGCCGCCGTTAATGGCTGATACCCCCGTCGGCGCTTGGCGGCGGCCATCTCCTGACCGGCGGCAACAGCATCCTCCTCCTCGGTGAACCAGCATTCCATCCGACCACCGCGCCTGCCAATGCGCCCCCATTCCCGCACCATCGCCCATTCGCCGTAAAGGGTAGGGAGGACGGTGACTCGGTAGTAGCGGTGCAGGTTCCGCGCGGCGTCGCGTTTCTCCAGGTAGGCAATCGTCATTCGTTGGACTCCATGACCGCGCTCCTGCCTCCCGGCAGGTGCCGGTAGAGCGTTGAGGGCACGACGCCGAGCCTGCGCGCGACCTGTTCGACCGTGATACCGGGGTCGCGCAGCAGGGCTTTCGCGGCCGCCAGGTCGTCGGGCGACAGGGCAGGGGGCCTGCCCCCGGTGCGACCTCGCGCGCGGGCAGCATCGAGTCCGGCGCGGGTGCGTTCGCGGATGACCCCGCGCTCGAATTCGGCCAGCGCCCCGAAGATATGAAAGATCAGCTTGCCGCCGGAGGTGGTCGTATCCATTGCCTCGGTGATCGAGCGCAGGCCTATCCCCCGCGCGGCGAGCGCCTCGACCGTCTCAATCAGTTGCTTCAGCGAGCGGGCGAGGCGGTCGAGTTTCCAGATCACCAAGGTGTCGCCCTCGCGCATGTAATCGATCGCGGCCTGAAGCTGCGGTCGCTCGCGCTGCGCGCCGGAGGCCTTCTCGGTGAAGATTTTTTCACAGCCCGCCTGCATCAGCGCATCGAGCTGAAGGGCAGGGTCCTGATCCTGCGTTGAGACACGGGCATAACCAACGAGCATAGAATCTCCGAAAACTTATCATCACCATACATTATCGGAGAAGACATTTCAAGAGATAGTTTTCGGAGATAAGCAGGCGGCAAAACACGCTTCGCCAGACCGGGGACGGCGGGTATTGCAAAAACGGTCGTTTTTCGGATATCAGTATATTGATCCTTGCTTCTTCAATCACCCTAGTGGTTGAATCTGGCGAGTCCGGCTGGTAGAACGGTGCGACTAAACCCTTATGTGTAACCGCAAATGCAGCGGCGCCGTTTATGGTTGATATGAAAAGCAATTCCACCAGCACTAAGAATAAGAAGAGCGCGGCGAAGAATGGCCGGGTCTCTGGCGATCTATCAACTACGCGCGAGCTACCATCACCTTCCCCGTGGCCGGGCGCAAACGCCCGTCTATTAGGCCTAGGGGTAGGGTTGCCTATTTCACCCCTAGAAAGGCTCGGCGGCTTCAGTGCTGACGACTTTGAACGATTTGTGCTCGAATGGGCGCATGATTACCTCACCAAGAGAGTGCCTGAGATTGTCGAGGTGCAGCAGCGCGGGGGGGCGGGTGATAAAGGCCGCGACATCATTGCTTGGATCGACCCGTCCGACGTTACGCCCCGTCGCTGGCACCTCTATCAGTGCAAGCACTATGCCTCGCGGCTTTCTGCTGACGAGGCGGCCAGAGAAATTGGAAAAATACTATATTACACCTACACCGGAGACTTCTCTTCACCAGAAGAATACTATTTTGTCACCCACAAAGGTATTACAAACCCACTACAAGACCTGCTCGATAATCCAGCCAATTTGCGGCAGTATATTATAGATAACTGGGACAATCACTGCGCAACAACAATTACAAGCACGAAGCGCATTAAGTTAGACGCGGCGCTCCAGAACCATATCAGTAGTTTTAATTTCTCTATTTTTCGTGCCAAACAACCTATAGCGCTATTAGATGAGCATAGACAGACGAGGTATTATCTTGCTGTTTTTGGAGCACCTCTTATCAACCGCGATCCCGCTCCCAAACCACCATCTGAGGTGGCAGCAGTAGAGAGCGGATATGTACAACAGTTATTCGATGTAATAGCAGAATACTTACAACTTAGCGTTACCACTATAAGCGACTTTTCGCATAATGACTATACGCGAAAGCTCTTTGAGCGATCACGTATAATGTTTTATAGTGCAGAAGGGCTTAAAGAGCTCGCGCGTGACCAAATGGCGGACGCTGAATATTTTGACAGTCTTCTCGATGCTTTCTGCGATGGTCTTTATTTTGCGTATACAGACCCTACAAAAAGGGGGCTCCAGCGGCTTCAGCATACGGTTTTGTCTGCGCAATCCCTACAACTTGGGGGGCACGTTCTAGAGCCGCACGCTACACCATGCGACCGCGAAGGTGTGTGCCATCACCTCGCAAATGAAGACCGCGTACGGTGGTGCGAGCGATAATGGCACAGACATCAGAGCACAAGCCCGCAGGCAGACCCTTTAATTCACCACTCGAATACGGATTGCGGATGCTGTTTCTTCTCCACGCAACGGCACCGAAAGAGGCGGACCTGCAGCGTCTAATCAGCTATGACTATCTTCTTGTTCACTCTAATGATGTGGAAAAGGGGCCACATAGCCTTCACCCGGCTGTGCCGTTTCGGGGGGCGGAGTGGCTCGTCAAGCGAGACATGATCCGCGACGGCCTCGACCTGATGTTCTCGCGAGAACTGCTCGACAAGCGGTTTACGCCACACGGCATCACCTACGCTGCGAACAAGCTCACGAAAGCGTTTCTGTCGCTTTTGAAGTCCAAGTACGCACGTGAATTGGGCGCTCGCTCTCAATGGGTAAGCGGCCGCTTCGGCGAACTGTCCGACCAAGCGCTAGGAGCCTTCATGTCCGAAAACATCGGACGGTGGGGTACCGAGTTTGAGCGCCTAACCGCGCTTCGTGAGTTGGAGCTGTAGGCATGATGCAGCTTCGCGAAGTGCGCCTCGTTGGCACTGGAGTAAAAGACGCGGTGGTTACGTTCGCGGCAGGTGCCAATGTCATAACCGGCGATTCCGATACCGGAAAAAGCTACATGCTCAGGTGCATAGATTTTGTGCTTGGCGCCGATGAAATGACAAAAACAATTGACGAGGCAAAACTTTACGAAAGAGTGCTCGTAGAATTCAAAAATAATGATGGCGATTTTCTCACCCTGGAGCGCCATCTCAGCGGCGGCGACGTGGCTGTGTATCATACCCCGATTGATGAAAGAGATGGGGCGGCAGAGACTGTTAATTGGAAGAGGAAAGGACGAAGCACAGCACCAGATGTAACTTCCATAATCTTTTCCTTTTGCGGGATGAAAGAGGCGGCGTTACGAACCAATAAAGATGGAGCTGTGCAAAGGCTATCTATAAGGACCATGCTGCCGGTGTTTTTAATAGATGAAATTTCTATTCAAGCAGAACAGTCGCCTATTTTCGGCGAGAAAGGATATGACGAAACACCGCGCAAGCGCATGTTTTCATTTATTCTCACAGGCAAAGATGACACTGGGATAATCTCCCAGGAGCGCCGCGAGATTACACAAGCTGAGCTTAAAGCGAAGCTTGGCCTCATAGATAGCCTGTTAGAACCGATTGAAAAGCGGCTGCTGGAACAAGAAAAAGAGTTGAGTGAAGAGGATGTCTCTACTATAGATCGGGTAGACACCACGATAGAACGACTTTCGGCAGCATTGACAGAAAACAATGGTGAGCGCGTAAAGCTTCGCACCGAACGACTGGAGGCGATTGGCAGGCAACAACATGCAGAAGGGCAGATAGTTGCCATAGACGAACTCATAAAGCGTTATCGTCTCTTAGAACAACGGTACACCTCGGATTTAGACCGACTCGATTTTGTCTCAGAGGGCGCTCATTTCTTTAAGGGTTTACAAAAATCGCATTGTCCGCTCTGCGATCAACCGTTAGGGCCGGAACACGCCGAACATTTTAAGGAGGAGGCGGTACGCTCTGTGTACGAGGCAGCACAAGCGGAGGCGGCGAAAATACATGGACATCGCACAGACTTGGCTCTCGCAATGGAGAACCTGCAAAGCGGCCGGCAGCAATGGATTGCTGGACGGGATGACGCGGCAAGCAAACTCACGCGCATCGATCGCCGCGTCAGTCGAGAGCTCACGCCCCGTCTTCAGGAGACAAAAGCGCGGCTTGATGAATTAATACAGCGACGCCTTGAGCTGGAAGGTATAAAGTCAGATGCGGATCAAGCGACTGCGCTGCGCGATAAACGAATAGAATTCGAAAAAGCACTTGGAGAAACTACAGGCTCTGCGCCCAAAAAGTGGGCAAGCATAGAGCCGTCATCACTTCACCAGCTTTGTATGGAAGTGGAATCTGTCCTTAAAAGTTGGGGTTGGCCAGATACCGTGCGCGTGGAATTCGATGAGGGAAAAGCATTTGACATCAAGGTCGACGGCAAGGCACGGCAGTCGCATGGGAAGGGTTATCGCGCGATTCTCCATGCTGCATTTTCTATCGCCATATTGCAGTACTGCGTGAAGAATGGGACGCCCCATCCGGGGTTTCTTGTGATTGATTCTCCATTGACGCCTTTTAAGAAGACGGAAAAGAGGACACAGTCGGATACGATAGACCCTGGTATAGAAGAGCGATTTTGGAATAGCCTGCTATCGATAGACCCCAGGCACCAAATAGTGGTGCTTGAAAACAAGGAACCGTCCGGGGCGGTGGCGTCGTCGGTCAACTACATCT
>JADJQT010000004.1 GCA_016712595.1 Rhodospirillales bacterium | reverse complement strand
ATCGTCGAGCTCGCCCATCTCGTTGACGACGACGCCGATATGCTCATGCAGCGCACGGATGATGAAGAAGCTCTCGCGTTCGTAGTCGAGGCCGCTGCCTTCCGGCGCCGAGACGTTGACCAGCAGGCTCACCGGCGCCGACGGTGGCGACAGCGCCGGTTGCTGGTCGCCGGGAACGGAGCGCGCGACGTCGAGCCGGCCGGCGCGGACGGCGAAGCGGTCCCGCAGGCGCAGCAGCCCCCAGGGCAGCGCCAGGACGGCATCGTCGTCGCTCTCGATCACCAGCAGCGGCGGCGGCGGGTCACCGAGCGCGGCCTCGATCAGGAACGCGGCTTCCTCGACGGAGAGAACGGCCGCCAGAGCGGCGCCCAGCCGGTGCGCGGCGGCGTCCAGGATCGCCGCCTCTTCCGAGCTTCGGGCCGGAACACGCGACGACCGCCGGAAGCTGTCGAGCGCCGGTGCGAAGGCTCGATCCTCGAGCCACGGCACCGGCAGGCTGCGCACGACAGGCTCGGCGCCGGTGCGCCGGGCGGTGATCTGCCAGTGCGTACGGTCGGTGCCGGCGAACGCGATCAGCAAGGTCAGTGCCGGGAGCGGTACCGCTCCCGGCAGGTCCACAGGCCGCAGCCGGCGCTCCTGCAGGGCCCGCTGCAGCTCGTCCGGGATCCGATCGACGCCGATCAGGACGACGGTCAGATTGTTGTCGCCGGTGACGATCGCGTTGCCGACCGCGTCGTGGCCGATGGTGACGCCGCGCCCATCCATCGGTGCCCGCCCCCCTACAGAGCGAGGCCGACCAGCGGCAGCAGCTTGTGCCAGTTCTCGCCGAGCCAACCGACCGCGTTCTGCACGTGGCCGGCGATCTTGCCCATCTTCTCGCCGAAGTCCGCCGCCTTGCCGGCATAGGAGAGGGCGCGCTCCAGCGACTTGCCGACCTCGTCCTTGTCGGGCTGCGGCCTGGCCGCATCGGCCATCGCCTCGGCCAGGGCGTTGACGATCTTTTGTCGCTGCTCGCTGTTCAGGCCGCCGAGCAGCTGGGCGAGGGCCTGCAGCTCGGAGCCGATGTCGACACTCGCGGCAGGCGGCAGCGTCACCTTGTGGAACTGCACATCGGTGACGTTGTGATCGCCGATGACGATGGCACTACCGGTGACATTGCCGCCAATGTGGACGTCGCGATTTCCCATCGGTCCCCCGAATCGGCGTATTCGTCCGCCCCTTTCTCCCCATCAGCAAAGAGCGGGCGGTACAGGGAAGTCAAGAACCGACAGCATCACCGTGACCCGGACGGCTTCCTACCCCTGCGCGTCAGCGCCCAGCCTGGCTACCAGGAATGTGCCCCAATAACGGTGCGTGCAGCGTGAGCAAGAATACGGCGGCGCATCACCGCCGCCAAATCGCCATCGCCGACAGGACAATCGCGCCAGACGACAAGGCACGTCTCATCACAACGGGGGACACCAATGAACGGATTTCACGCTGCGATCGCCTTGCTCCTGCTGGGTGGCTGCGCCTCAGCCTCGCCCACGACCGTCACCGAACAGCGCGAAGCGGACATTGTCGCCGCCGGCGTCGACCACTGGACGAGTTTTCCTTATGGCGGTGAGCCACCGACGATCGTCTGCGCGCCGGACCATCCCTGCATCCTCGCCCTCAAGCCGGTCTCGGCGCCACCACCTACCTGACCGTCAAGCCGGCCGACGACGCGTCGAGTGCCCACCTCGACATCGCGACCGACGAGCGGCTTTACCGGATGGTGCTGGTTGCCCGGTCTGTTATTCGGCGTGCAATTTTGACCCCTGCTGAGGGGTTATCGGCGTTCAAAATTGACCCCCCTTGTTGACTGGCTCACACCGCCCTTTTTCGCCGGAGGGTGGTCCGGGGGATGTTGGTTGTGGAGACGATCGGCCGGATCCGTCGGGCGCATTTTGTCGAGGGGCGCTCGATCAAGGAGATCGCGCGGGCTCTGAAGATATCGCGCAACACGGTTCGGAAGGTTCTTCGGTCGGGGGAGACCGCGTTCAGCTATGAGCGGGAGGTTCAGCCGCGCCGGAAGTTGGGCGCCTGGCAGGAAGCGCTGGACGAGCTTCTGTCGGCGAACCGGGGCAAGCCGCGGCGCGAGCAGCTGACGCTGATCCGGATTTTCGAGGCGCTGCAGGAGCGAGGCTATGTCGGCGGGTACGACGCGGTGCGGCGCTATGCCCGGGCGTGGCAGCGCCGGGAGGCGTCGGGGCCGGTCGACGCCTATGTGCCGCTGAGTTTCGCGCCGGGCGAGGCGTATCAATTCGACTGGAGCCACGAGGTCGTCGTGCTCGACGGCGTGACGATGGTGGTGAAGGTCGCCCAGGTCCGGCTCTGCCACAGCCGGATGCTCTACGTCCGGGCTTATCCGCGCGAGACCCAGGAGATGGTGTTCGACGCCCATGACCGGGCCTTTGCGTTCTTCAAGGGCACCTGCACGCGCGGCATCTACGACAACATGAAGACGGCGGTCGAGACCGTGTTCGTCGGCAAGGAGCGGGTCTTCAATCGCCGTTTTCAGCAGATGTGCGCCCATTACCTGGTGGAGCCGACCGCCTGTACGCCACAGGCGGGCTGGGAGAAGGGGCAGGTCGAGAACCAGGTCGGCCTCGTGCGCGAGCGGTTCTTCACGCCCCGGCTCAGGGTGAAGAGCTTAGCGGAACTCAATCGCGGGCTCGTCGAACGCTGCGTCGCCTATGCCCAGAAGCAGCCTCATCCTGAGTTGAAGTCGCTGAGCATCTGGGAGGTGTTCGAGGCGGAGCGGTCGCATCTGGTGCCCTACGCCGGGCCGTTCGACGGATTCCACGAGACCGTGCTGGCGGTCTCCAAGACCTGCCTCGTCCGGTTCGACAACAATCGTTATTCGGTGATGGCCAGGGCCGTCGGCCGGCCGGTGACGCTGCATGCCTACGCCGAGCGGATTGTCATCCGCCAGAACGGCGAGATCGTCGGCGAGCACGAACGCCGGTTCGGCCGCGATCATACCGTGCTCGACCCTTGGCACTACGTTCCGGTCCTGGCGAGGAAGCCGGGAGCCTTGCGGAACGGTGCGCCGTTCCAGGCCTGGCTCTTGCCGGAAGCGCTGGAGCGCGTGCGCCGCAAACTCAAATCCGTGCCCGACGGCGACCGGCAGATGGTCGACATCCTGGGTGCTGTCCTGACCGACGGGCTGGCGGCGGTCGAGGCCGCCTGCGCCGAGGCGCTCGCGGCAGGCCTGTTCAGCCGCGACGTGGTGCTGAACATTCTGGCCCGGCAGCGCGAGGTCGCTTCTGCCGCCACCGTCCTCACCCCCGAAGCGCTTCAGCTCCGCCACCAGCCGGCGGCGGATTGCGCGCGCTACGACCGATTGCTGCGAGGTCCGGCCCATGGAACGGCATGAACTGCTCGAGCTGATGCTGGCGCTCAAACTGACCGGCATGCGAGGGGCCTTCGGCGAGGTCGTGGCCGCCGGCATCAAGCGCCAACACAGCGTCCAGGAGATCAGCGGCGACCTGCTGAGGGCCGGGATCGCCGAAAAGCAGGCGCGCTCGATCAAGTGCCAGATCACCCTCGCCAAGCTGCCGCTCGCCAAGGAACTCACAGGCTTCGAGTTCGCCGGAACACCGATCAACGAACCCCTGGTCCGCGACCTCGCCGCCGGCGGCTTCCTCGCCCGGCAGCGCAACGTCGTGCTGGTCGGCGGCACCGGCACAGGGAAGACCCATCTCGCCGTGGCCATCGCCCGATCCTGTATCCGGGGCGGCGCCCGTGCCCGGTTCTACACCGCCATCGATCTCGTCAACAAACTCGAGGCCGAGGCCCGCGTCGGCAAGCAGGGGCGGATTGCCGATCATCTAACCCGGCTCGATCTCGTCGTCCTCGACGAGTTGGGCTATCTGCCGTTCGCCCAGTCCGGCGGCCAGCTCCTGTTCCACCTGATCAGCCGGCTCTATGAACGCACTTCGATCGTGCTGACCACCAATCTCAGCTTCGCCGAATGGCCTTCCGTGTTCGGCGGCGATGCCAAGATGACCACCGCCCTGCTCGATCGGCTCACCCACCACTGCGATATCGTCGAAACCGGCAACGAATCCTGGCGGCTCAAAAACCGCGCCTGACCCGCGAAAATCCCCCCGCCCCGGACCCCACCCCCGCGGGTTGCACAGGTGGGCAAACAGGCACCTCCCACGCGCGACGCTCCGTCGCTCGGCAGGGGCACTGCGCGTCGCGCGTGGGACCCTCCTGTTCGCTACCTGCACAACCCGTAGGAGGGGTCACTCTTGAACGCCGATAAGGGGTCAATCTTCAATGCCGATTGACAGTCCGGCGTGCGGGCTGAACGCATGGGGCAAGCCGGAAATCAGCCTTACGTGCGGCGAGTGCGACGAGCGGATGCAGGCCGATCCCGCCGAGCCTTGACGTTTGGGTCGCGGCTGCTGATGACGCGTCACAGACCGAGTTCGAGATCGTCGTCGACGCCGCGGTCTCGTGCGGTTTTTGCCTTCTGGACGGCGCCACGTCCTTCGTCCTGGTTACGCGCGAGGAGGGCACGTTCTGCCCGCGCAATGCCTTCGCGCTCCATCATCTCGCTGCCAGCCTCTAGGGCCCAGCGCTCCGCAAGCATCTCGGCCCGCGCTTGGACGCGGTAACAGCTGGCATTATATCGGTCCTCCTCTCGCTGCTCGTTCTCCCAAGCCTGGATCCCGGCTGCATGGTCGATCCGCTTCTTCCTGCCGACACGCTCGGCGATAACGGCTACGGCGCGCGCTACACGCTGCTTTAGTCCGTCTGCGTTCATCGGATTACCCCCTCGAGATGCGCTCTGATCACCGGCCCGTGGGCGGGCCGCCGTCCGTTTGCGCGGGACGGCGGGCCTCGGTGCGGCGGCTCATCCCGGAGATGCTGGCTTGGCTGGCGTTGGCGGCCGCAGACATGGCCCGGAACGTCTCGCCGCCGGCGGCCTTGAGTGCGCTGGTGGCGGGCGCGTCGAGGTGCCCGGCGGCGCTCCGTGCTGCCGCGGCGCCCATCGCCGGCGCCGCCAGGAACGTCCCTGCCGAGACAATGGCGCCCGAGGTCAATGACGCGGCCACATACATCGAGCCGAGCGCCGCGCCGGCGAGGCACAACGACCCCATGAGAAACGGGAACGCGACCATCATCCCCGGTCCACCGTGGAGTTCCAGCTCGCCGAAGACTAGGTTCGCCACGGCGACGATCATTGCCAGGACCATGAGTTGCACCGCCGAATGGACGGCGAACTTGACAACACCTGTCGCAAAGCCTGCCGCCGGCACGAAGACCGCGGCTGGCAGGATTATCAACGCACCCAAGATGGTAAACTTAAACAGCGCGTAGGTGAGCAGCACAGCGATGGCGATCCCGGCGAATGTCAGCAAGACCGTCCACGACGCAATGATTAGCGGCAAATAACTCCCGATGTGCGCCAGGCACCCACCTAGCATTACAGGGCCACACGATTTGTCTGCCAATTCCGCAAGGTCCGTCGCTTGAGCGAGGCCGATGACGAAAATCGAATCCGGGGATCGGAGGAATACGTCCGGGTTCAGCGAACTTCCGCCCGCGAGCAACCCGAATTGCACGGCGCCGTTGATGATGTTTTCGCCGATTACCTGCGACGCTTGGACAACGACGAGGTAGAAGCCGCCGGTGATCACTAGGCGAGTGGCCAGCGCCGGTGGCCCACCACTGCCGAAAGCGACGGCGAGGCCGATCCAGGCCACCCCCAGGACCATGAATCCCCATGCCATGAACTGGGCGTAAGGCATGATCGTGCTGGTGCCACTGGCCAACACCGTCGCAAAGGCGTCTCCCAATGTGGCGAATGTATCCATGAGTTGTTACCGGCCTGCTGTCCCCGGCGACTCCGGCATGAAAGCGGGTCGCTTCGCAGCCTCCCTCATTGCCGCTATGTCCGCCGCTCGCTCGGCTTGGTATCGCGCGTCGTCGGCGCGCATCGTCATGATCAAGTAACCAGCAGCGCCGGCCAGCGTGACCATGATCGCAATTGCGATCCCGATGATCTTTCCAGTAAACATGTCAGCGTCCCCACGTTGCTGCCGATTGTTTCATGAAGGCTGGATTTGCTCCGGCCTCCCTCATCGTCGTTATGTCCGCGGCTCGATCGGCCTGGTACTGTTCGTCGTCGGCCTGAGCGGCCGAGTCCTTGACGATCTGCTCAGCCTGCTGCTGCGCCAGAATGGCGTTGGTTTGCTGCAGCTGGGCCGCAGCCGCGGCCGTGACGTGGCTCTGCGCTTGAATCGCCGCCATGCGGCCGACGGCCTCGGCGGAGTTGTCCTGTGCCGAGCGGAGCATCGCGTCGTTCTCGACTTTGCGCGCCGCCTCGATGCCGAGGAGTCGCTGGTCCTCATCGATCTGTTTGGACATCTGCGTCCGCAGCATCGAGGCCGTCCGGCCGGCGTCTCCGGGCAGGTGACCGCCGTTGCGCGACAGCCCGCGCAGCATGCTGGCGCGCTGCATCATTGTCCCGTCCGACCCGGCGATCGCCGCCGCCTGCAGCGCCATGCCTTCGGCCCGGTAGTAGTATCCCTGCACCCGAGCGATCGCCGCCATCGGGATGCCGACGGTGTTCTCGACGGCGTTGACGTAGGTGTTGACCAGCTCGGCGTAGGTGGCGATCTGCTGGGCGTAATCCGCGGCCCGATCGGCGACCGCCTGGAGATCGGCGCCGAGCGACGAAGCGGTGTTCGCCTCCGTGACCGGGTCGGTGACCACCACCTGGGCGTGCGCGACCGGCGTGCCGACCAGCAACATCGCCCCGGCCGTCGCTGCTGCTGTTCTGTTCATTCCGCTGCCTCCTGCCAGATCCGTGGCCCGGCGATGCCGCGATGCCGGAGCCAGCGCTCGGCGAACTCCTCGCGCGGCCCGGCCGCCAGGATCTTGTCGATCAGCTTCGACTCCGCGCCGCTGCCGCCACAGACGATCGCCCGCTCGTAGTCACTGAGCGCGAGCTCGAAGACGCGCCAGTGTTCGCCGACCTTGATCGCGTACTCCCGCTTCGGCCGCAGGCCGGCGATAATGCCGATCTGTGTCGGCGTCAGACCGCTGCGCTCCAGCGCCGCCGCCGTTCTCGGCTCGATTGCCCCGGCCGTCGCGGTGAACAACTTAGTCTTGATCGATGAGTCGATTATGTGGCCGATCGACGAGTGCTCGATGTCGATCATGCTCGGTGCGTCGCGAGCACGACCTGCATGTTCTCCCGTCGGGCACGGCGGATCAGCTCGTCGACCTGATCGGCGATCAGCGAATGGCTGATGAACGTCTTGCATTCGTCGATCACCACCAGTGTCGGCCGGGCGTCCTCGTAGCTGCGGGCGATCTCGTGAAAGACGCACGCCAGCACCGGCGCGAGCGCCGTCGGGTTCTGCAGCAGCCTGTCGGTCTCGAAGCACTTGACGTCGGCGGTGCCGCCGACCCGATACTCGGCGTTGTCCAGCAGGTCGCCACACGCGCCGCCGACGCAGAAGACGGCGAGCGCGTCCTTGATGTCATCGTCCTGGGTCGCGTGCCGCAACGACGTGAGCGTGCGCATCTCAGCGGGTTGGCTGGCCAGGGCGCGCAGCGCGATCGTCAGCTCCCGCTTCTGCGCCGCCGACGTTTCCAGCCCCTGCTGCTGCAAGCAGCCGAGAACGAACTCGAACGCCCATGACAGCTCACCCGGCTGGTCGATGAACGCCAGCGGCTGCAGCGAGACCGCGTCGTCGCCGGCAGCGAGCGCATGGAACTCGCCGCCGAGCGCCAACGTCACCAGCTTCGCGACGGAGCCTCGGTCGATATAGAACACCCGTGATCCGGGATACTTCCGATGCGCGGCGACCATGCTCTTCAGCAGTGTCGATTTGCCGCCGCCGCTCTCGCCGAGGACGACCGCGTGCCCGAGGTCCGAGCCGTCCTGGTGCAGGCACAGGCGGAACGCCTTGCCGCCGTCCGACATGCACTGCAACAGCGGCGGGCCGTCCAGATGCTCGTCACGGGCCGGGCCGCACCACGTGGCCGACGACGGCACGATTTCCGCGAAGGAAATCGACGGTCCGAGGAAGCGGCCGAGGCCGCCCCGCGGATGTCCCGGCAGCGAGCCGATCCAGGTGCTCATGGCATCGTCCTCGGCGACCGAGGTGACGAAGCCGGCGAAGATCTGCTGGATGATCCGGCACCGCTCCTTGACCGTCTCGGCGTCCGGATGGGTCACGGTGACGGTGTGCGTCCAGCGGCCGAAGGTGCAGTCGCCCTGCGCCAGCAGCGCCAGCGCGGCCGCCGATCCTTCCATGTTGGCGATGGCGGCGAGGTTGTCCTTCGTGCCGTCGTCGTGAAAACGAAAGACGTTGGCGAACACCTTGGTGAGGAAGCCCTTGCGGGCCGCCGCCCAGGAGTCGCGCCGCGCCTCGAGTTCCTGTTCGGCGTCCTCGCGCGACAGCGGCAGCCAGCGGGCGACGTGATTGTAGGGAAAGCCGACGCCGCCGAGCGCCAACAGCATGCCCGGCGTGAAGCTCGACGGCTGGTCCTTGACCCGGACCGTGCGCAGGTGGTGGCCGCCCAGCTTCGGATAGACGCCCGGCACGAAGGCATCGTCCGTCAGGAACTCGGCGAGGAAGATCGGCAGATCCGGCATCGCCAGCGGCCGATGATCGGTCGACACCCGGTTGTGCAGGTAGGTGATCAGCCGGGCGCCGGTCAGCGGCTCGCACACCGGCATGACGTCCGAAAGGTGCAGCCGGAACGCTTCGACGCCGGCGCGGAACCGCTCGACTTCCGACCGGTATCGTTTGTCGTCGATCGCCGCCGCGGGGCCGGCCTGCTCGAACGAGGCCGCCAGCCGGCCGATGGCATCGGGCAGCGGCGCATAGAGCAGGGTGACGACGTAGGTGCTGGCGAGTTGAACACCCGGAGTGGTGAACAGACGGCGCCGCTGTTCGTCGATCGCCGCAGAAATCGGATCGGGAAAGGAAAGTGGCGATTCGTAGGCGAGCGTCTCGTCGCAGACATCTTCGAACCAAAGCGCCCAGCGCGATCCGAATCGCCGAAGCGCTGAATTCAGCGCCGATCTTGAAGCTACGTTTTGTGTTGGGCTGCTGCTTGCCCGATCCCTGGGGACGTACCGTAGGCAGGTCATCAGTTCGCCTGCTTTGGTGACGATCGTCCCGGGTCGATCATCAAGCCCCACGTCAGTGCGTCTGAGAGTGGCCGATGCGTCATCAGTCAGTCCCCCGTGTAGCGGACCAGTGGCCAGTGATGATGTGTCGCATGCGCCCACCAGTGCGGATCCCGGGCGTATTGCCACCGGGCGACCGCCAGCAGCAGGCCGACGGTGATCATCGTCGTCGGCACGGCGACGATGATCCCGACGGTCTTGCTGACAAGCATGAAGACGAAGAAGCCGGCGACCGCCACGACCGCCGCTTGCTTGCGGTGAATCCCGAACATCAGCGGCTCTTCCTTGAGGGAAAGCGAGTGTCGGGAGCTGCCAGTCGTCCGGAGAGTCGCCGGTCACGACACGATGCCAGCGAGGATGTGCAGCCAGTCCATCGCCGAGATGGCTGCGGGCACGCCGAGCGAGCCGCCGGCGCCGCCGCCGGGAAGCACCAGGCCGACGAGCTGGGCGGACGACGCGATCAGCGTGCCGCCACCCGCCCCCTTGAGGCAGGGGCCGACAATCCCGTGATTGCCGGTCGCCATCCCACCCCCGGCGCCACACGCCGCGAGCGCAGCGATGGCACCGCCGCACATGGTCGCGTTGTCGACGACGGAGTTGAGCATTTGCGCGATGGCGTTGCCGCCGGCGGCAAACGCATCGGCGCCGACGAGCACGACGGCGAGGCCGGTCAGAGCGGCAGGGGCGTTTCGGCTTACGGACGCAAGGAAGCGACCGTCTCTGGTGGCAGTTGTCGGATGACCGCCAGCAACGCCAGCGCGCAGGGGTACGGCGGACTCTTTCCCGTCGCCCATCGGCTGATTGTCGTCAGTGTCACCGCATTGCCGCTGAGACGGAGAACCAGCTCGCGAAACTCGACCTGGCTCAGACCTGCTTTTTCAGCGCGTCGCGAAACGTCGTACCGGTTTCTGTGCCCATGGCAATCCCGGAAAATCGAGCTAACGCACTCAGATACAACATTCATTTGCGTCTCGTCCTTCTATTTCGACGCACGGATCGTGCATCCGCCTCGACCGAGGCTGGAGTAATATCGTCTTTATGTAAATAAATAATGACGTAAATATGATTTATATTGACGCATACGATATTCGAGCGGCACCATGGCGAGGCAATATGGAGGGCCGTCCGTGCCACAAATTCCCATCCCCGACCCGCCGGTAAGGACGACGATCGACGACCCGCTGCCGCAGCCACTCATCGTGGAGATTCGCCTCTACACCAGCCCCGTCGCCAAAGCGGTGCTGGTCGCCGGGCTGCCTTCCTCGGCGACTGGTGGGTCAAGCTCACCTGGCTGATGAAGATCCAGCCGCAGCTGAGCGCGTGGTGGGATCCGGTCCGATGACGGCGCTGCGCGTCGGCTGGGATCTCCTGGCGAAAAAACTCAAGAGCCTGGATCGCGGTGCGCCGACCGAGTGGCTCGACGGCCAGATGGTCGTGAGCGACCGCTGGCAGGCGGCTGCCAGAGACGGCGACCGTCGCTACGACGCGGCGATGCGGCTCGCCGCCTGCTGGCGGATGACGACGGTCGCCGCCGCTGCCATCGGTGTCGGCTTGGCCGGCGGCTGGTGGTGGGAGGCGCAGAAGCCGCAGGTCGAGACCGTCTTCGTGCCGTTCGACCGCATCGGCGATCCGGGCGAGGTGTTCGTCGCCCGGGCGGGCGAGCCGCCCGACCTGATGCGGATTTCGGCGGCGGACTCGATCGTCAAGGCGATGTTCGCTCTGTCGTCCGACGACAACGTCAACGCCGACAACCAGGCGACCCAGGAGCGGGTGATCCGCGGCGATGCGCGCAAGCGGTTCGACGCCTGGCGAGAAGACAGCAAAGAGGCCGCCAGCGAGCGGCAGGTACTGATCGTCAGCACCAAGCTGAAGAGCCGCGACGTCGTCAATGTCATTTGGGACGAGGCTCGATTGGAAGGACGGCCGACAGGTCGCGAGCCGGCGCGTCAATGGTGACTTCACTTTGGCGTTCACGGCCCCGCGCACGACCGGCGATGTCGTGCGCAACAAGTCCGGGCTGTTCCTGACGCACATGATTTTTGCCGAGGAGCGCTGATCATGCGTCGCCTGCTGCTGGCACCGCTCGTGCTCGCCGCCGTCGGTTGCGCGGCGATCGACGAGAATACCGGCGATCCCACGGTCATGCCGCCCGACCTGGTCGCGGCGATCACACCGCCGGTACCCGAGCCGCAACCTCCGTCGCCGCCGCCGGTGGTGCAGCGGCCGGGCCGGACTGGCGTCGCCAAGACGATGAATGCGACCACGGTCTACGCGTTCGAGCCAGACCGGGTCTACCCGGTCACCGTCTCGCCGGGCCGGATCACCGTGCTGCAGCTCGGCGACGGCGAAGAAATCTCGCGGCAGCCGGTGATCGGCGATCCCGACCCGTCGCGATGGATGGTCGACCTCACCCGCGGTGCCAACGACTCCGTCGTCATCCGCAGCGGCAAGCCCGGCATCGCCACCAACATGCTGATCACGACCACGGCCGGCGACTATCAGGTCGACATCACCAGCCGGGCGAAGGGTGGCATGGATCGGGTGCGCTGGACCTACCCCGCCGCCGCCGTGCCCGCGGCCAAGGTACGAGCGCAACCGGAGTTCGATCCAAATACGTTTTCGCGCAGCTTCGAGATCGACGTGCCGTCCGGCGCTACGCCGAGGTGGAAGCCCGAGTACGTGATCGAGGCGGCCGGCAAGACCTACATTGCCTTCCCGCCGCGGCTCGGCCCGATGGCCGCGAGTCCCGCGCTGTTCGCCGTCGGCGACGCCGGCAAGACGGCAATCCCGTTCCGTATCCGCAACCGCTTCTACGAAGTCGATACGCCGCTCACCACCGCCGAGCTGCAGTTGGACGGCGCCACCGTCCGCATCCGGAGGACGTCGTGATGGCGTTCGGGGACGAGCATCCGGAGCAGCCGATCGGCCGCAACAATAAGCGGATCACGACGGTGTTGCTCGCGGCGATGGTCGCCGTCGGCGGCGGCTCGGCGCCAAGGCGTTCGTCGAGCGGTACGTTGACCAGCCGGCGCCGGAGCAAACGCCAAGATCAATCTCTACCGCCGCCGGACACCGCGCGCCGGACATTCAAGACCGGCTACGCCGCCGCGCCCCAGCCCGAGCCGGTCAAACCGGAGCCGGCACCGGCGCCGATCCAGCCGCTGACGCTGGTCCAGGCGATCGCGCCCAAGCCCGCGGCGCCGGCGGCCACCGCTGCCGCCGCGCCACCGAAACCGCTGCTGCCCGGCTTCGTGGGTCAGATGGCGCCGGAGGTGCCCAATCGCACATCGCCGGCGGCCGCTCCCATACCGAGCGGAGGACAGAGCGTCGATTATCGCCCGGGGACCAGCGATGGCCGCGATCGGCTCGATGAGGACGCGGTGCAGGGATTGTCGGCGACCAAGAACCGATGGCTGGTCGGTGCCGGGACGCAGGGCCAGGACTTCGTGACGGCGCCGTTCAGCCCGCCGATCAGCAGCACCACTGATCCAGGCCGGCACGATCATTCCGGCGATCACGCAGACGGCGATCAACTCCGACCTGCCGGGCGACGTCGTGGCGATGATCCAGGTGCCGGTGTGCGACACCCCGACCGGCGAGCGGATGCTGATTCCACCTCGACCAGGCTCTACGGTCGCTACGCCGACCAGCTCGCCTTCGCCCAGAGCCGGGCGCAGGTCGCCTGGATCCGCATCCTGTTCCCGGACGGCAGCTCGCAGAACATCGGCGCGATGCCGGGCACCGACGCGAGCGGCGCTTCCGGCATCGAGGGCGAGGTCGATACCCATCCGTGGGGATGGCCGGGGCGATCGGCGGGGCCGCCTTGTTTTCGATCGTCGGCCAGACCGGCCAGCTGGTGTCGGCGACCGAAGGCGGCGGTGGCACGACCAACGTCGGCATCCTCGGCGCCGGCGCCTCGGGGGCGGGCGACACCACCAAGAGCATCGGCTCGGAAATGATCCGCAAGCAGCTCGACCGGCCGCGCACGCTGACGGTCGAGCCCGGCAGCACGATCAACCTCATGCTCAACAAGGACCTGGCGTTGCCCGCCTATCACGGCTGGAAGTGCCGGGCATGAGGTGGCTCGGATCGGCGGTGCTCGGTGCCGGGGTCGCCCTCTTCTCCTGCGCTGCCCTCACCGCCGCGGTGTCGGAGACAGTCGGCTGGAACCTCAAGTTCAACTCCTCGCCGTCCTTGCCCCGCGGCTGGTATGTCCGGTCGAACCAGCCGATCGCGCGCGGCGGCCTCGTCTGGTTTCGGCTGCCGCCGGTTATGGCGGACTACGTCGCGTCCGTGCCCGGCATGGCGGCATGGTACGCCGACCCGGAAAACGGCCTGCTCAAGCCGGTCGCGGCGGTCGCCGGCGACACCATCTGTCGCGACGGCCTCGCCTTCAGCATCAACGGTCACGTCGTCGGCACGGCCCTGCCATTCGGTCCGAGCGGCCGGCCACTGCCAGTGTGGTCCGGTTGCCGGCGACTGGCTGTCGGCGAAATCGCCGTGTTCTCGGATCGCATCCCCGATTCCGACGACAGCCGGTACTACGGCGCGATCGCCGCCACTGCGGCCGTTGCCTATCGACCGTGGCTGGTGGAGGCGGGCCGATGACGGAAGGTCCCAGCTTCGCCGTGCGGCTGCATTCCGCCCTGATCGGCTGCTTCCTGCTGGCGGCGACACCGGCCGTCGCCGCCGCGCTCAGCGCCGACGACACCGAGGCGCTCGGGCGGATCGTCTACGCCGAGGCCGGCACGCAGCCGATCGCCGGCAAGGCGGCGGTCCTCGCGGTGGTTCTCAACCGCGCGGGGTCGGGCGGCAGCGTCCAGGCGGTGATCGACGCGCCGGGCCAGTTCGAGCCGGTGCTCCGCGCACCCGGCCGGACATGGCGCGCTCTTCCGCTGCTGTCGGCCGCTCAACGGGCCGAGTTCCGGGCGATCCTCGACCTGGCGCTCGGCGGCTGGCTGCCGGATCCGACCGGCGGCGCCCGCTCGTTCCAGAACCCCGAGATCGTCGCCCGGCGCGCCGCCGCCGGCACGGTGCGGCCATCTCTGGTCGACTTCGGCGGCCAGCCGAGGACGGCAACGATCGGCCGGCATGCGTTCTACGGCGGGAGCGTCCCGGTAGCCGTCACTCGCGCCAAGGATGCAGGCGAGACGATCTTTGGCGGCGGCATCGAAAGCGACCCGGGCGAGACGGTGTTTCTCGTTGCGGCGCCGCGAAGAGCCTGCCTTTCGGACTTTGGCGTGGTCACAACGGCCCGGTCCACCCCTATTGCGACCCTGTCCATGGCTGACCAGGGGAAAAATGCCAATGAAAACAAGGATACAGACTGCGCACTTAGTACCCGTCTCCGGGCGGGTGGTCAGGAAGCGGAGAGCGCCGGCAAGACCGACTAAGGCGGAGTTAGGCAGAGTTGGGCCGTCTTCTGCCGTCTTCGGCTGACTTAGGCGGACTTAGGCAGAGCCGATGGAAAGACGAAATGGGGCTCGGCGAAGGTCGCCTTTCTCGCTGCGACGGGGGGTGAGAACAACGCTATTCGCCAAATGATTGCAGCAGGCCACTCCCTGAGTGCGGTCTACGACCGCTTCAAAGTCGAACTCGCGGGGTGCGGATACGACGCCTTTCGAAGGCACGCCCATGCCCTCCTCGGCGTCGCCAAGGGGCCAAAACGGACTACCAGAACAGAGGACGCATCGCATGTCAGAGCAGCAGCAGAACCACGAGTTCACCGAGCCGCTCACGTCGGAAGCTCCGGCCGGGCTCGCGCCTACCGGGAAGACTACGACCCCTCGTGCACGAAGCCGGACGTCCTCGCCCGCCTGCGCCGCAAGCCGGCGGACGGTTAGTTTCGTGCTGCAGGGCAAGGGCGGCTGCGGCAAGACGCTGGTCGCCTCGCTGATCGCGCAGTCGCTGAAGGAGCGGGGCGAGCCGGTGGTGTGCATCGACACCGACCCGGTGAACAAGTCGTTCACGGCCATCGCGGCGCTCGGGGCACAGCCGGTGCGGCTGGTGAACGGCAACAAGGTCGATGTCGGCGAGATGAACGCGTGGTCGGAACGGGCGGTCGCCGAGGATGCGTCGTTCGTCGTCGACAACGGCGCATCGTCGTACCTGCCAATGCTCGAATACCTGCTCGAAGCCGAAATCTTCGAGGTGCCTCGCCGAAAGCGGCAAGCGCGTGGTCGTCCACATGCCGGTGATCGGCGGTCGCAGCCTGGCGCACACCGTCGACGCGCTGGAACTCGCCTCGAAATCGTTGCCGCCGTGTGTCGACATCGTCCCCTGGTTCAATCCGTACTTCGGGCCGCTGGTGGCGGACGACGGCGCCGAGCTGGACGAGACGGAACTCTACGCCGGCATGGCCGATCGTCTCTCCGGGCCGGTGAAGCTGCCGACGCTGCATCCCGACTACGCCGGGGCGTACTTCGACAAGATGCTCGACGCCAACCGGACCTTCGCCGACGAGCGCGCCGACACCGGCGGCGGGATGATCTCGCGGATGTGGCTGGAGCGGACCTGGAAGCGGATCGACGAGCAGATCGTCCAGGTGCTGTAGCCATGGACCGGCAGACGGTGAGAGCGGCGCTCGGCGCCCGGCCGGAGGAGGACGCGGTGTTCGCCGTCTGCGCCGTACTGGAGACGATCGTCAAAGCCGAGTTCGCCAAGCTGGAGGCCGCGCGGGCTCGCGACGCGGCGACGATGCACGAGGTGCGCAAGATCCTCGCTCGGCTGCGGCCGGTGGGCAGCACTACGCCGTCCTGGATCGAGCCTGCCTTCTGGGTGGTCTCGACCGCGCTGGTGATCGCCCTCGCGGCGCTGGCGTTCCTGCTGAAGCTCGTCTGACGATGGCGATCTTCAGCCTGCGCATCACCCCTGTCCGCAAGGCCGGCAGTCCGCTCGGCAACGCCACCGGGCGGGCGGCGCACCATGGCGGGCACAGCCTGGCGCACGCCGCCGCGGCGGCGCCCAGGGTCTCCCACGGCGCCACCGGCAAGGCCGCCTACCTGTCGGGCAGCCGCATGGTCGTCGGTGAGCTGGTCACGGATTACCGCGGCAAGCACGGCGTCGAGCACGCGCAGCTGATCCTGCCGGGCGGCGGCACCTGCGATCGCGAAACCCTGTGGAACGCCGTCGACGCGCACAGGACGCAGACGCCGACGGCGACCATCGCCCGTGACATCATCGTCGCCCTGCCGCACGAGCTGACGTTCGCGCAGCGGCGCGAGGCGGCTGTCGCGCTCGCCACCTGGATCGCCGAGCGCTACCGGGTCGCCGTCGACCTGGGAATGCATCAGCCGGAGATGCACAACGGCTCCGACAGCCGGAATTACCATGCGCACCTGCTGGCCTCCGAGCGCCAGGTCTCGCCGACCGGCGAACTCGGCAAGGTCCAGCGCGAGTTCAATCAGCTCGTGCAGCGCTTAGGCGACAAGAGCCGCGGTCGCGACGGCGGCAAGGCGACGGCCGCAGCGGAAATCCGCGCCGCCTGGGAGCGCATCGCCAACGAGGCGTTGCAGCGGGCGGGCCACGACGCGCGCGTGGACGCCCGCACCCTCGCGGACCAGGGCATCGAGCGCGTGGCGGGCCAGCACCTCGGCCCGGCCGAGACGCGCAGACTGCGCGCCGGCAAGCAGCGTAGCCGCGCCGAGACGCGCACCCCGCGCGCCGGTCAGCAGCGCAGCCCGGCCGAGACCCGGACAGCGCGCGCGGTTGGTGCCGATGTCCGCGCCGAGCTCGCCCGCAAGGCGCGCGAGCTGGCCCTCGCCGAGATGACTGCGCTGCAGGAAATCGCCGCGATCCAGGAGGCGCGCAAGACTACGCCGGCGCCGGCGCAGGTGTTCGCCGATGTCGGCTCGATCACCGCCTGGCAGCACGATGCGCTCGGCATGCTGGCCCGCTACTGGCAGGCCGAAGACCGGGCGATGCAGCTGCGGCGAAAGATGCGGGCGGCGGCGCGCCGGCGCGCTGAGCTGCGAACAGCGACGGCCGAAGAGCAGCGGGCGCTGCGATCGGCCGGACGTCGGCTATCGCGCTCTCGAGCGCTGCTGCAGGGGGTGTCCGAGACCCTGCTGGCGATGCCGCCGACGCTCGCCGTCGAGATCGAGCCGAGCGATCGGCCACTCACCAAACAGCGCCTGAAAACGATCAAAGCGGCAGTGCGAGACCGCGAGCGCGAACACGAAATCGGGGTCGACCGATGGTGATCGGCAAGACGATCGCGAGCTTCGGTGTCATGGCCGCCGTCGGCGGTTTCGTCGCCAGCAACCTCACCGCATGGCGGCTCGGACACCAGGCGGCACTCGGGCCACCCCTGGCGCACTATCACGACTGGCCTCTCTACGCCCCCTGGGACATCCTCGCCTGGGCGCCGTGGCAGGGGACGGTGCCGGCAATTCACGCCGGGCTGATCGTCGCCGCCGGAATCACCGCGCTGCCGCTGCTGCCGCTCGCGAAACGGTTCACCCGGCCATCGTTCGGGCAGAAGGAGTGGGGATCCCGGCGGGACGCCAGACGCGCCGGGCTGCTGTCGCGCGACCCGCGGGGCGGCATCGTCCTCGGCATGCTCGGCCGGGAGATCATGACGTTTTCCGGAGACCAGCACCCCTGGTCGCCGGTGCCTCGGGCAGCGGCAAAACCGCAGGCCCGGTATTGACGACGCTGCTGTCGTGCCGGGACCGCTCGATGCTGGTGTTCGATCCGAAGGGCGAGCTCTACCGGATGAGCGCGCCGTTTCGCTCGAGCGTCGGCGCCGCGTTCTTCTTCGATCCGACCGAGCCCGACTCCGCCTGCTTCAACCCGCTCGCCGAAATCCCGGTCGGCACCTCGCGCGAAATCGCCGCCGTACAGAACATCGCCAGCATCCTGGTCGACAGCTCGGGACTGAAAAACTCGGAGCCGATCTGGCCGATCACCGCGACCGACCTGCTGACGGCAATCATCCTCTACGCCGTCACCGGTATCCCCGCGCCGCAGCGGCACCTGGGCACGCTGCGCGAGCTGATGTTCGAGATGCCGACAACGCTGGAAAAGATGGCGCGGGGCAAGAACGACGAGTGCCAGCGCGTCGGCGCCACCATGCTGGCGATGACACCGAAGACGGCCGACGCCATCGCCTTGACGGCGCGCTCGGCGCTGTCGGTGTTCGCCGATCCGCTGGTCGTCGAGAAGACCAGCCGCAGCGATTTCCGGATCTCGGACCTCGTCTGCTCCCGGTACCCGATGAGCCTCTACCTGCAGGTGCCGCCGTCCGACCGCGATCGGGTGATGCCGCTGTTCCGGTTGATGCTGGTGCAGATATTCAAAGCGTTCCTCTACCGGACGGACGTGATGGCGGACGGCCGGAAGAAGCGGCATCGCCTCCAGCTCGTCGCCGACGAGTTCCCCGCGGTCGGCAAGATCCCCGGCTTCGCCCAGGACATCCAGGAGTTCCGCGGCTACGGCATCTCCTGCATGCTGCTGTGCCAGAGCCTCAAGAGCCTGGCGGCGCTCTACGGCAACAGCCAGGTGATCCGCGACAACTGCCACATCGTCACCTGCTTCGCCTCGTCCGACACCGACTCCATGGCCGACATCTCCAAGGCCGTCGGCCAGGGTGTCGAGATCAAGACCAGCACGACCACGCACAAGGGCCGATGGTTCGGTGGCAGCGAAAGCAAGTCCGAAAGCCGGCGACCGTTGCTCGAGCCGGGTGACGTCCGCACGCTCGGGATGGACGAGGCGATCGTCCTCGTCACTGGTACGAGGCCGCTTCGCGCCCGGAAAATCCGCTGGTTCGCGCACCGCAAGTTTCGCGATCGCGGTATCGACCTGCGTCGATTCCCCGACACCGGCCTGGTGCAGAACGAAGAAATCCTGGCGATGCACGAGGCCGCGGAGCCGGCCAGCCGGCCGATCCAAATCGCCGCCGGATGGACCAACAAGAAGACCGCCGCCGTGCTGTTTCCCGACGAAGCGGAGAGCGCGCGCAAGTGGGTGGCCGGCGATCGGCCGCTGCCCGCGAAGCACCGCGCCTTCGTCGATCATCTGCTGACGACGATCGCCGCGATCCCGGACGAACAGCGCGAGCGCTTTCTCACGCCCGCCACCGTCGAACGGCTGCGCCAGGGCGAGGTGATCAGCTGATGGACACACACGAGACGGTCTCCGAGACCCGGCTCGATCGCGGGCTGCGGCGCGCCCTCGACGCCGAGATCGCCGCGCTCCTCGAAGAGCCGTCGGTCACCGACGTGATGTGCAACGCCGACGGTCGCGTCTTCGTCGATCGCACCGGCGCCGGCCGTACCGACTCGGGGATCACGCTGACGGCCGCCAACGCGGATTTCGCGCTGCGCATGCTGGCAAGCTCGGTCGGCACGGTCATCACCCGCGACGCTCCCCTCCTCTCCGCGACCATGCCGGGCTCGGGCGAGCGCGTCGCCGGCAGCATCGCACCCATCACCGAGCAGCCGACGCTGTCGATCCGCAAGCCGCCGCGGACGGTGTTCGATCTGAGCGCCTTCTCGCGCGGACCGTGCGCGCTCGCGGACGGACCGGTGATCGACGGCGACGACCCGCTCGTCCGCGCGGTCCAGGAGCGCCGCAACATCCTGATCGCCGGCTCGACCGGCTCGGGCAAGACCTCCCTGCTCTCCTCGCTGCTGCAAATCGACAGCGTCGTTCGTGACCGCTGTCTGATCATCGAGGACACCCGCGAAATCGCGATCGAAGCGCCCGACCATGTCCGCTTTCTGACGTCGCCGCAGATCGGCATGCAGCGTCTGGTGCAACACGCGCTGCGCTACCGGCCGGACCGCATCGTCCTCGGCGAGGTGCGCAGCGGCGACGCGGCGCTGGAGATGCTGTTCGCCTGCAACACCGGCCACAGCGGGAGTTTCGGGACCATTCATGCCAACAGCGCGCTCGACGCGCTCGGCCGCCTCGAGGACCTGTGCTCCACCATCTGCCCGCAGCCGCCCCGCCGGGCAATCGCCACGGCGATCGGCTGCGTCGTCTTCGTCCAGCGGACAATGACCGGCCGGGCAATCAGCGAGGTGCTGTACGTCGACGGCTGGCAGGACGGCACGGGCTATGTCACGCGCTCGATGTGAGCGAGAGGGGGCCAGGGAGGCGCTGCCTCCCTCCCCTCGGTACGCCATCTGCCGGGCGACAGGGCCGCGCGCTGCGCATGGCGAAGGGCCATGCTCGCGCGCAACCCGGTCACCCTCGATCGCGCACCGTCCCCGGACCCTCCGGTCTCGCCGACGGGCAGGGGTCCATGGTCATGGACCCGAGATTTTAAGGGGCGGGGAGCCCGCCGGTGGCCGCCGGGTGGCTCCCCTCGATCAACACAGCGGAGTACGCGCCATGCAGACCGTTTACGAATCTACCACGCAACACGTCCGTCGCGCTGTCTGCCACCACGACTTCATCGATCCCGGCGATTGGGCAAGCGGCCTCGACGAACTCGCCGGGTTCACCGACGACGAAATCGACGCGCTCGCGCACGAAGAGCCATCCGACCTGATCATCTTCGCGGAGAATCGGCCACTCACCGGCGTAACGCCAGCGCAGCAGCAGGCCGACCGCGAACTGTTCCAGCGGCGCTCGGGCCTGCTGCGTACAGCGATGCTCGCCGGTGCGCTGCTAGGCGATGCCGCGCAATTCCAGCCGGCGGACACGCCGGAGAGCGCCACGTACGCGATTCGGCTGGATCGCCTGCTCGCGGCAACGAAGGCTGTCGGCGAGCAGGAACTCGACGCCGGCATGGATGCCGCCGGCGGCTTCCTGCACATCGCCGCCGCTGCAGCAGCTTCGCCGACCAGACGCGACTCGGCAGCATCTGAGCGCAGCAACCCGCGGCATGCCTCGAGTCGATCTTCGGATTCCCAAGAGGATCCGCGGGCGTACGCACAGGCGATTCTTGACCGTGTGCGGCCCGCGAGTAGGTCTCGACACGCCAAACAGCCCTGTATGTCGCGGGAAATACCATAAAATGCACATATCGGGTTGCTCCCTACTACTCTTTGTGGAAGCGTACCCGGATTCTGAGACAGAGGAGATGACCGTGACGGCAACGCAAACATAAGAAAACCCGGCCGCCTCTCGGCGCCGGGTTTTCTGGAAAATCTGTAGGCCGTGTGCTCGCAACCACGTTCCTACGGAAATCCCAGCCAAAACGCAAGCCAAAACGTGCGAGAGGCGCGAACAGGGAAGTTTTGCCTGAACGGTCCCCAGATATGGAGGACCGAACGTGACTGCTTGTGCCCGAGTCGCCCCCGGCTTGCGCCGCCTGGCGCCCGACGCCTTGCCGATCAAGACCCAGGCCGATTGCTTCGACGGCCTGCCGAATGGAATCACCGCCGGCCAGGCGCTGGCGGCGTTCAAGCGCGCCGCCGCCACCCTCGGCCTCGGCGCCGTCCGTGATCTCGTCGACCAGCTGATGGCGTTCAGTCAGCCGCAGGACTGGCAGCGCGGCAGCCGGCCGATCGTCTGGCCGAGCAACGCCATGCTGCAGGATCGGCTGGGCATTTCCGAGCGGCACGTCCGCCGTCTGCTCGGCCGGCTGATCGCGCTCGGCATCATCGTCCCGGTGGACAGCCCGCAGGGCCGGCGGTGGGGCCGGCGCGATTCCTCCGGCCGGATTGTCGAGGCCTACGGCTTCGACCTGTCTCCCCTCGCCGACCGGCACGCAGAGTTCCTTGCTATCGCCGAGAAGGCCGATGGCAAGCGCAAGGCCCGCGCCGCGCTGCGGCGGCGTCTGACGATCGCGCGCAAGGCGATCCAGCAGCTGGCCGAGACGGCGCTGGAGCACGCCCTGACCGACCGGGACTGGCGTGTCTGGCTGGCGGAAGCCTGGACCGTGACCGCCGTGGCGATCGACGAAGGAGCGCCGCTGACGGTCCTCGCTACGGCGGTCATCGACCTCGAGAGACGGCGTCAGGATGGGGAGACGGCGTTGGTCGAAGCGTTGCGGAAACCTGTGGAAATGTCCGGCCCACCGGACTCCCAGGTCCGCCTCTATACAACTACAACCCAACCCGAAACTAACTCAGCTACAGGTAACAAAGACTCGGGAATGGAGTGTAACGGCCCGGGCGACGGAGCCTCCGTCAAAACCGACGACGCCCTGCACGACGAGCCGCCGGCAGCGACACCGAAATTTCTCGTTCGTGTCTCTCCGCCGTTGCAGGATCAGCTCCTCACCCCCTGCCCTACCTGGTCCGACATCGTCGATGCCGCCAATCGCCTCCGCCACCAGCTCGGTATCAGCCGCGCCGCCTGGATCGACGCCTGTCACGCCCTCGGCCGCTATCAGGCGGCCACCGCCGTCGCCATCATCGCCGCCAAACGCGAGACCATCCGCTCGCCGGGAGGCTACCTCAGGGGGATGATCGCCCGCGGTCGCGACGGCGAACTCCACCTGCTGCGCAGCCTGCACGGCCTTGCCGAAGGCCAGCGCGACACCGAAAACGAACCGTGCCCAACGTCGTTCACCCCCGCAGCCGACCGGCGCTCGCCGTCGGAAAGGAGCACGACCCGATGAACCGTTTCACCGCCGCGCTTGTCGCCCTCGTTCTCGCCACCACTGTCGTCGCCGTTCACGGCGTGCGCGCCGCCGACGCCGTGACCGGCCCGGCGCGGGTGATCGACGGCGACACCATCGTCGTCGCCGATGTGCATCTGCGAATTTTTGGCATTGATGCCCCGGAATCCCGCCAAACCTGTACCTCCGGCGACGGCCACGACTACTTCTGCGGCCGGGTCGCGACCTCCGCCCTGGCCGAGAAGATCGCCGGCCGCCCCGTGACCTGCCGGCCGCGCACCACCGACCACTACGGCCGAACCGTCGCCGTCTGCTTCGATGCCGGCGACGAGGATCTCGGCGCCTGGCTGGTGCGCGCCGGCCTGGCGATCGCCTACCGCAAGTACTCGACCGTCTACGTCGACGACGAGGACACCGCCCGGCGTGCCCGCCGCGGCCTGTGGGGCGGTGCGTTCGTCGAGCCATCGCAGTGGCGAGCGGCGCATGCCCATGCGCAATGAGCGGTTGGCGACCGGCCCGGCTCGCCGAAATCGAGGGCACGCAAGGAGACCTCAATGAGGTTCACCGCTCCCTACGCGAAGGCGATTATCCGCCCGATGAAGTGGCGGGAGCACGATGTGCCCAAGATCCCCGCTTACTGCTGGTGAGACTGTCGATGTCGGAACGGCCGTCACGTCCTGGATCAGCAGCGGTGGCAAAGGACACCCTCGCCGGTCTCGTCGAGCGCGTCACCTTCCACAACCCGGACAGCGGCTTCTGCGTGCTGCGGGTGAAGGCGCGCGGTCAGCGCGATCTGATCACCGTCATCGGTCACGCGGCGGCAATCGCCGCCGGCGAGTTCGTCCAGATGACGGGGCAGTGGGTCAATGACCGGATGCACGGCGTGCAGTTCCGCGCCGGTTTTCTGCGCTCGGCGCCACCGACGACGGCCGAGGGCATCCAGAAGTATCTCGCCTCGGGGATGATCAAGGGCATCGGGCCGGTGTACGCCAGGAAACTGGTCCGGGCGTTCAGCGAGGCGGTGTTCGAAGTTATCGAGCAGACGCCGGATCGCCTGCAGGAGATCGACGGCATCGGCCCGAAGCGGGCGGAGAGCATCGTCGCCGCCTGGGCCGACCAGAAGGCGATCCGCGAGATCATGATCTTCCTGCACGGCCATGGCGTCGGCACCTCGCGCGCCGTGCGCATCTTCAAGACCTACGGCGCCGATGCGATCCGGCTGATCTCGGAAAACCCCTACCGGCTGGCGCGCGACATCCGCGGCATCGGCTTCAAGAGCGCCGACCTGATCGCCGAAAAGCTCGGTATCGAGAAGACAGCAATGATCCGCGCCCGTGCCGGCATCGGCTATGCGCTGAGCGAAGCAATGGACGAGGGCCATTGTGGCCTGCCGCTGACGCAGCTGGTGCCGATGGCGGTCGAACTGCTGGAGGTGCCGGCCGCGATCATCGAGACGGCGCTCGCTCTGGAACTGCAGGACGGCGAAGTGATTGCCGACGACGTCGACGCGGAGCCTTGCGTCTTCCTCGCCGGCCTGCATCGCGCCGAGCGGGCGATCGCCGCGCGGATCGGCACGCTGCGGAGCGGCGTCCTGCCCTGGCCGGCGATCGATGCCGCCAAGGCCATCCCATGGGTCGAGAGCAAGGCCCGGATCGATCTCGCCGCCAGCCAGCGCGAGGCGGTGCAGCTCGCCCTGGCGGCGAAGGTGCTCGTCGTCACCGGCGGCCCGGGCGTCGGCAAGACGACGCTGGTCAATTCGATCCTGAAGATCCTCGGCGTCAAGGGCGTACGCATCGCGTTGGCTGCCCCCACCGGCCGCGCCGCCCGGCGGCTGCAGGACAGCACCGGCCTCGAGGCGAAGACCATCCACCGGCTGCTCGAGGTCGATCCGATGCACGGCGGCTTTCGCCGCAAGGAGGACCACCTGCTGGACTGCGACCTGCTGGTCATCGACGAGACGTCGATGATCGACGTGCCACTGATGCACGCGCTGCTGAAGGCGGTGCCGGATGATGCGGCGTTGATCCTGGTCGGCGACGTCGATCAGCTGCCCTCGGTCGGCCCCGGCCAGGTGCTCGCCGACATGATTGGCTCGGGCGTGGTGCCAGTGGTGCGGCTGACGGAAGTGTTCCGCCAGGCCGCCGAGAGCCGGATCATCGTCAACGCCCATCGCATCAACCAGGGCCTGATGCCGGAGTGGGTGCAGGACCCGGCCAGCGACTTTCATTTCGTCGAGTGCGTCGATGCCGAAGATGGCGTCGCCAAGATCCTGCAGATCGTCCGCGACCGCATCCCGGCCCGCCATGGCCTCGATCCGATCCGCGACGTCCAGGTGCTGTGCCCGATGAACCGCGGCGGCCTCGGTGCTCGCTCGTTGAACATCGATCTGCAACAGGCGCTCAATCCGCCGGGCGAATTGCACGTCGAGCGCTTCGGCTCGACCTACGGCATCGGCGACAAGGTGATGCAGGTCGAGAACGACTACGACAAGGAGGTCTACAACGGCGACCTCGGCGTCGTCCGCGCCATCGATGCCGAGGCGTCTGAGATGGTGCTGGAGTTCGAGAGCCGGGACCTGACCTATGGCTTCGGCGAACTGGACGAGATCGCCCTCGCCTACGCCACCACCATCCACAAGTCGCAGGGTTCGGAATATCCCGCCGTGGTCATCCCGCTGACCACGCAACATTACCCGATGCTGCAGCGGAACCTGCTGTATACCGCCGTCAGCCGTGGCAAGCGGCTGGTCGTTGTCGTCGGCCAGAAGAAAGCGCTGGCGATCGCGGTGAAGGGAAAACAGACCGGGCGAAGGTGGTCGAAGCTGCGGGAGTGGCTGGCCGGATGCGTGGGCTGATCTGCCACCCTCGTCGAAAAGCACGATCCACGGCTCGGAGCGGAAGCCCCCTCGCCTGCCGGAACGACGCGCACATCGCATGCGCGACGGCACCGTCAAGTTGGGCGAGAGCGGGCTTGGCAGGAGCTGGGTTGGTCGGGTAAATGCGCGGGATGAAGACGCCCCGCGGCCCGATTTACGCTGGCCATCGCTACCCCGCTGAGATCATCAGCGATGCGGTATGGCTGTATTTTGGGTTCCCGCTGAGCCCTGCGCATGAGCGCAACTGCACGGCGCTGTCCTCTACTCGGCCTGTGGCCGGATGGATGAGTTGGCGAGCAAGTCGTCGATCGCCTGCCGCAACTGCAGGAGAGCCTCCCTGCCCTTCTCGCCGATCGGCTTTCCGGATTCACGTGCAGCCCGCAGTCGTCCCGCCATTGTTTCGACGGCACGGAAGCTGACTTGAACAAGAGGAGCTGACGCGCTCTTCCGGTCAGATGGCCTCTCTCCGCGCGAGCTGAAGTTGGCTCCTCCATCCTCTCTCGCCGAGCGGATCATCTTCACCGTGAGCGCGCCCTCGCGAGCCAGCTGCAGAAGGGGCTCCCGGATCATCATGTCGTCCACACGTGCGAGTTCCACCAGGACGTTCCTGGGGATGCTCAGTTCTGACGTCAGAACAGACTCAAGCAGATCGGACGGCAGAGAGAGGATCCTAAGCAGCGCACTGACCTCGCTCTTCGGTTTGCCGAGGACGCCGGCTGCCTGATCCTGGGTCCACTGCTTGCTCTCGATCAGCCGACGGACCCCCGTCGCCTCCTCCACGGCGTTTAGGTCGACCCGCTGAAGGTTTTCCACCAGCGATGCGATTTCCGGGTCCTTGTCGTGCTCGATCGCGAGAATTGTCGGCCAGCCGTTGAGCTGTGCGGCGCGCCAGCGACGCTCGCCGGCGACGATGACCCATCTGCCGCGCTCGGAGGGATGACGGCGCAGCAGGATCGGCTGCAGCTGGCCCTCCGCCGCCATGGTGCCGGCGAGAGCGGCGATGTCGTCGGGCGCATGCTGCTTCCTCGCCTGCTCGGGATCGGGTTCGATCGCGTCCAAGGCGACTTCGAAGCTGTGATGGAAGCGACTGTCGCTGGTCACCAGCGTGTCGGACGCTTCGCTGATCATCATCGAAGCCGCCCCCAGGATCGGAGAGGGGCGTTGTGTCTTCGTAGCCATCTCAGGCCTTCATCCCGTCTAAAGCGGTCTCCCCGACGTCCGCCCGGGGCAGAGGGCTGCCCGACGCTAGACATTGCGCCAGACGAGCGTATACGAGGGCGGCCGGCGCCTGCGGCGAGGCTTCCAGAGCGATCCGGCCATTGCGCGCGGCGCGCCCGAATATGGCACTGTCGCTTACCGGTTCCAGGACGGGCGCCTTGTCGCCCATCGCCGTCACCAGATGGGCGAGCACCTCCCGATCCACGGACTTCCGCTTGCCGTACTGCGTCGGAAGAATGCCGGCGAGGCGGAGCGTCGGGTTCAGTCGGCGCTGCACCTTCTTGATGGTGTTGAGAATCAGGCCTACGCCCATGGTGTCATACGGTTCCGTCCGGACCGGGATGATGACGTCCTCGGCGGCCGCAAGAGCCATCCACGTCAACATCCCCAGGTTCGGCGGCGCGTCGATGACGATGTGGTCGTAAGACCCGCGGCAGTGTTCCAGGACCTCTCGCAGCGAGACATCGAAACCAGGTTCACGGCGGGCGTCCGACTCGGCCAAATCGATGTGGCTGCCGACCAGATCGAACGGAATCGCCCTGCTATCTCCCAGGGGCTCCGACGCCTTGATGATCACCTCGGAGATGGGCCGACCTCCGAGAATGACGTGTGCGATCGTACGACCCTGCCTGTACGCCTCGATGCTGGCTTCTGCCAGGAGGCCGGCCGTTGCCGTCGCTTGCGGATCCATATCGACGAGCAGCACGTGGCTGGATCGCGAGAACGCGTAGGCTAGGTTCAAGGCGCTGGTGGTCTTGCCGACCCCGCCTTTCTGATTGGCCAGGACGAGAGCCCGGGCATCGGGCTTTCGCTCTACAGCCATGGCGTCGAGCTCCATTGCCACGTCCTCCGGGATCGGCTCTCGTCCGTTTTCCCAGCGGCTGATCTTGTGCTTGTCGTAGCTCCGGCCGAGCCGCTGGTTCAGCTGCTGCTTGAGTTCGGTCTGGCTCAGACGCAACTGCTGGCGCAAGTCGCGCATCCGATTTCCGTCCATTCCGAGCTCCGCGATCATCACCGCACTTCTGACGTCAGAACCGCACTCCAATAGTCCGACAGCACCGTCAACCCGTCAACGGGGCGGTTGATGGTTGATTATGGACAAGTGTTAGTGCATTGGCACAGCTCAGTGTTTCGGCGGAGCGGCCAACATGTGTCGGTCTCGTGAGCGCCTCCCAGGCGGTCCGTGAGCATCCGATTACAACGGCTGATTCGCCTCCTACGACGACGATGCTGGCCGGCTGTCGTGCTCCACGCGCCGCGCCGCGTCGAGCGGCAAGATCTGTGGAACGTGTCGTCGCGCAGTGCTGACGTCAGAACTGCGCGCGCGCCCGACGATCACGAGCGGTTGCGGTCGCCGTCGATCGTATGGCCGAGTCGGCACCGCGGCCTCTCGACGCTGCGAAGGAGGGCGGGGCTGGTCACGGCCGTCGCTGACCACCCGCGGAAACTCTTCTACCGAACCAGATGATCGAGCGCGGTCTCGGCCTTACAGCACGCCATTGAGCGCATTGTCCTCGAACAGGTCGCCCTCCTCGATATAGGCGGCGAGGGTGGCGTAGCTGACGTGGCGGCCGAGCTGCTTGAGCTGGGCAGGATGGACGCGGCGGTCCCGGCTCTGTTGCAAAGCTCGCTGCTATCTGGCGAGATGTGGTCGGTCACGCGGCTGTAGATGTCCTTCCTGGCCTCGATGCTCATCACCTGATCTCCTCCTTGGGGTTGGGCTTGCAGCAGCAGCTGCAACCCTGCCCGTCGGCGAGACCGGGGGTAGCAAGGGCAAGCGGGACGGCGGGGAGGGGATCGCCCACCCGAGGGCGCGGTCGCTTGCGGCCGCGGGCTGCAGCGCAGCGAAGCCTGGGGAGACCCCGCCGGCCCGCTTGCCTGCGCGAGGGGCAGCGCCCCATAGGACGTTCTCTTGAAGAGATGCCGGAGCGGAGCGCGTCCGCTCTGGCCGGCCAGCCTGCGAAAGGGATTGCCACCCGTAAGGGCGGAGGCGCCGCCTTCGCGGCTTCGGGAACGGAGCGAGTAGAGCCCGGTCCGGTGCCAGCACCGGATTCGCCATCGTGCTGCCGCGCCTTAGCACTTTGGAAAGTGTCGGAGTCTAGCTTGGCGGCATTAACAGGCTGGAGCTGGTGATGTCTGCTCGTATCATCGCCTTCCCACGGTCCAACAGACGCCGGCATTCCCAAGATGTCATCGACGCTGCTCTGCGTGTGCGGTCGATCGCGATCGAAACCTTCGAGCGCAACGACGCTTGGCACCGGATCGAAGGCTTCGAGAAGGCGATCAAGACCCTCCCGGGTGGGCGGGAGAACCTCCACTGCTACACCGCCGTGTTCGGATCAGACTCCTACGAGCTCGCCGTCCGCGGTCCCTCCGCCGGCACGGGCGATTTGATCGAACGAACGATTGCGGTCCAACCGGCGAATTCAACAGTTCTTCGGAACTACGGGGAGTGAAACTGAGCTGCAGGAGACAGGCCTGGCTTGATCGTCCAGGGGCCACCACCGTCGCCAAGGAGTATCTGCAGGCGCGCCTGGCCAGCAGTTTGCTATTCTAAGGGAGAGCTCTACGCACGGGAGCTCGCAATTCGGCTCTGTTGCAAACTTTGGCTCCGGACGCGTGACGATCCCGGCGGATGACCGTTCCGTGCTCAGGCTGCCTGGAGCTCGAGCCGCTCGCTGACGACCTGCATGGCCTCTGCCAACGCGCAGACGCCGAGACCGAAGGCGCGCTCCACCAGACGCGCCTCGCCGCGGATGTCGCGCGTGATGTTGAAGATCGCCGCCTGGCCCTTGCGTAGAGCCCGCATCACCTCGAAGCCCTTGATCGTTGCGTAGGCGGTCTTCAACGTTTTGAAGCCGCGCACGGGGCGGATCAGCTGCTTCAGCTTGCCGTGGTCGGCGCCTTGTCCGTGTTGATGACCCGCGCCTGCTCCCAGTCCTTCAGGCCCTGCAGCGCCTTGCCGAGGCCGCGCTTCGCCGCCCTCGTGTTTCGCGTCGGCGAGAGATAGAAGTCGATCGTGTTGCCGGAGCTTGTCCACGGCTCGATACCAAATACGCCCATTCGCCTTTGACCTTGATGTAGGTCTTGTCCACACGCCAACTCGGCGAGCCTGGGCGGCGCCACTGCCAGCGCAGCCGCTTCTCGATCTCCGGCGCATATTTCCGCACCCATCGATAGATGGTGGAGTGATCGACGCCCACGCCACGCTCGCCCATCATCTGCTCGAGATCGCGGTAGCTCACTCCGTAGCGGCAGTACCACCGTACCGCCCACAACACGATCTCGCCCTCGAAGTGGCGCCCCTTGAAGTCCGACACGGCTCAGCATCCCGTGGTTACGACCACATCCCGCCAGATAGCCGCGAGCTTTGCAACAGAGCCCTCTCAAGTGCGCATGAACCCATGGGCCACGTTTTTTAACGAGGTCGAACCCACCAATAAGCTAACGGCCGCTGCCCTCCGAACGAAGCACAGCATGCCGCGTTTCTACCGCGCACAGGCGGGCCACGGCCCGGGGTGGTTTTTTAGAATATCTCGTTCCATGCGCAACCGTTCGACCTCCCGCCGAAGGCGTGCGATCTCGGCTGATTGATCACCGGGATTGCCAGCCTGCGGGGGCGTCGCTTGCGTGTCGGGGCGCCTCGACGCCCCCGCAGGCACCCCGACAGCGGTGCGCCAGTTGCGCAGCATCGACGGCTGAATCCCCAACTCTTCGGCAATCTGCATCACCGGCCGGCCGCTCGACGCCAACAGCGCAACGGCCTCCCGCTTGAACTCGTCCGTGAAACTCCGACACGGTTTCGTCATCAAACACCTTCCAGCCCCTTCCCGGAGCCTAAGCAGCGATTCGTAGGTTTGCACACGTTTTGGATTGGCGTTCGTTGTTGAGGTCAGTGACGGCAGCATGGATGGCGCGGTCGAGATGGTCGAGGTCTCGGAAGGTCTGATGGGCGAGGAAATGCCGCTTCAGGTCACGCCAAGCATGTTCGATGTCGTTCAACTCGGGGGCGTACCTCGGCAGCCATTCGACGCACAGCCATGGCCGCGCGGCGGGGCGGCACGCGACGCCTTGCTGGTATGAATGGGACCGTTGTCGATGACGAGCACGACCGGCTTCGTCGGTCGGCCGGGGCGCGGGCCATGGAGCTCGTCGAGCCGCGTCAGCAGAGCGATGAAATCGCTGCTTCGCTTGCTCCGGCTGGTCTCGACGACCAGCGTGCCGGCCGCGAAGTCGAGCGCGCCGATCATCGCCACCTTGCGCGCCTAGCCGGGCGCTGCGACGCGCAGGTCGGCGCCGCGCCCGGCCCACATGCGCGAGATAAGGATGGGTGAGCGCCTCGGACTCGTCTTCGAACAGCAGCACGATGTCGCTGGCCTGGGCCTGCTGCTTCAGCAGACGAAGCCGCAGGCCGGAGCGATCGACGGTCTGGGCGTCCTGCCGCCCCTTCAGCGTGTGCCGGGGTCGCCGCCAGCGAAAGCCCCTTTTTGCGCATCACCACGCTCAGCCGCGACTGAAATCCGCTCGCCGGTGCGCCGCTCGATCTCGTTCTGCAACCGCGGCGGCGTCAGGTTCCGCCGATCGGCAACCTCGTCCGTCAGCACTGCCGAGACCACCGCCCGCGCCGCCCGCGCCTTCACCGGCTCCGGCCCGGTGCCTTGCGGGCGCGCAGGCCCGCCACCCCTCGCGACCGAACGTCCAGCGCCAATGGCGCACGCTGTTCGGCTCGACCGAAAACGCTTCGGCAATCCGGGCGCTCGACCAACCCTGCAGTGACAGCAAAATCGACCGCGCCCGATCCGCTTCCGCCCGATCCGGCGAACCGGCCAGCGCACGCAACTCCTCGCACTGCTCCGCCGTCGTCACTACCCGAGGACGGCCCGCCATGACAACACCAAAATCCAGTGATCCCTCCACCAGAGCCTGCCATATGTGGATCGCCCAAGGGAATCCTGCTTAGCAAAGGTGTCCACCAGTTCGGGGGAGGTTCATCGAGCTCCAGGCAGCCTGAGCACAGAACGGTCATCTGCCGGGATCGTCACGCGTCCGGAACCAAAGTTTGCAACAGAGCCGCTTCCTCTATCTGGTGGCGATCCTCGACTGGGCGAGCCGGGCGGTGCTCGCCTGGCGGCTGTCGAACATCATGGACGACGCCTTCTGCGTCGATGCTCTCGACGAGGCGCTGGTGCGCTTCGGCCGGCCGGAGATCTTCAACACCGACCAGGGCTCGCAATTCACCAGCGCCGCGTTCACCGGCCGGCTCGCCGGCGCCGGTATCCGCATCTCGATGGACGGTCGCGGCCGCTGGCTGGACAACGTGTTCATCGAGCGGCTATGGCGCTCGCTGAAGTACGAGGACGTCTACCTGAAGGGCTACGCCGATGGCCGCGAGGCGCGTGCCGGGATCGCGTCGTGGATCGGCTTCTACAACGCCCGCCGGCCGCATCAGGCGCTGGCCGGCCGGACGCCGATGGCGGTGTGGCGCGACGGCGTCGGCGGCGCCCTGTCCGGTAACGCCGTGGACATGACGTTGCGCTTGGACGACGCTGCCGCGTCGCCCACATGCCCACCGCGACCACAACAACAACAGACGCCTCGCGTGGCGTGATCGAGGAGCACGGAGCCGGCCAGCTTTCCAATCAAAAACGACGACCCAGTGGTCCCAGCGACGAGGTCCACCTCATCGATCACTCGGTCATTACAATTTTGCTTCACAGCGACGACCTATTGGATTGATAAGCCAACTTGCGCCGCGCGCCTGCGGTACGGGCGAGCGCGAAGAAGGCGGTGGGGTCATTATGAACATCATTCTGCTTGCCACAGCATGGGGTCCAAAAGCAGGTGGCGTTAACGCCTTCAACGAAGACTTTGCGCTTGGCCTGGCGTCCTACCAGGAAACAAAAAGCGTGTTCTGCTTGGTCCCGCGTTGTGACCCGTCAGAACGGGCGGCGGCCGATGCCGCCGGAGTTTGTTTGATCGAGGTTCCGGAGGCTGATGAAACGAGCCGCCCCTTCGACAAGATCGCCGCGACGATCCTACCTTATCATCCGGATCTGCCTGCGATCGGCCCTGAAGACATATGGGTTGGGCATGACGTTCTCACGGGACAGGCGGCCAAAGGGGCGGCTCAGGAATCCGGAAGTAAGTCGGCGCTGATCATGCACATGGATCACGAGGCCTATGTGGGCGCTCGGGACAATGACTCGCAAAAGGCGCACCAGCGTCATAACGACCAGCTGGAGCTATTCACCGGCGCCGATTACCATTTTGCGGTCGGCCCGCTTTTGCGCGCTGCGCTGCGGGACATGGTTGGCGAGGGCGCCAAGATGCTCGTGCCGGGCATGCCCGAGATTGACCCCCAGACGGCAAAACACCAGCTTCGCTGTGTCGCCTTTGGCCGGCTCGAGGCCCGCAATGATCTCGTGAAGCAGGCGTCACTAGCCAGCGCAGCTTTTGGCCGCGCTCAGCAGGAAATGCAGGGATGCGAGGATCTCAAAACGCTTAGCGCGACGCTGACTGTTTTGGGGGTCCCGAGCTGTGATGAGAAGAGGCTCCTCCAGTTTGCGGACGATCATGCCAATGGCATCGCTCACGTGCTCGCCTTGCCCTATGAGGAAAATCGCAAGAAGCTCAACGACATTCTTTCGAGAGCCAATCTTGCGATCGTTCCCTCTTTTCACGACGGTTTCGCCCTGACCGGTTGGGAAGCGATCGCCGCCGAGACACCTTTGATCGTCGGCGAGAACACGGGCTTATGGCGTCTTCTCGCCGAATTCTGGTCGCCTGGCTTTGCGAAGACCGTCGCAAACTCCTTTATGGTTCGTGCGGCACGCTCATCGGGCGAGTCACCGCCGTTCACCGAGGAGGACGTGGCTACCCTCGCGAAGCTAATTCTGGAATCCGCACGCAACCTGGAAACCAGAGTGCGAGTGGCTGTCCGGTTGAAGGACTATATTCACGGGCGGCGGGACGGATGCACCTGGAGGAGGACAGCCGAAGAATTCCTCATCGGCGTGGAGCGCATCAAGGATCCCGCCAAGATTCTCAAGTCGTTCGAAGGGCGCTGGACCGGCTTTTTCGTCGAAGGATCCACCGAGTTGCGCCCTCCCGAGATACTGCAGGAGACGATCGTTCTGCGGCTGCGTACCGGCAGGGACGAGCTCGAAGGCGGTAGCGATTATGCTGCTGCAGAAGGCGACCGCGCGGAGAAGTTCACGAACATCAAGTTTCAGGATGGCGTCCTGGTCGGAGAAACGCATGTCACTACGGGGGCTACCCAGCAAAGCTGCGGGCGCTTCCAGCTGGCTCGTCGCTGCGAGGGCAAGCTGCTCGACGGCATTGCCCATTGGCCGAGCACTATCATGGGCGAGATTGATTGGTCGCGCTACATCTGGGTGCGCAACGAGCCTGCGAATGACGATTTGCTCGAGTTTGCGCAGCGCGCCATGCTGGCGGAGCAGGCGGCCGTCGCTGCCCGAATTCAGCAGCGACGTAGTAATCCGGTCCCGGTCGATCGCTCCTGTTCCGTCATCGCCGACGCGTGAGCAATTTGATCGGCACCCGCGCCGTTCCGGTCGCTGCAGGTGCGATTCGCCACGTGCTGATGGCGGCACCGAGCTTCGACGAAGCGCCAGATTTCCGTGCGAAGATCGAAGAAGTCGTGCCGAACCTCCGTATAGTGAACGCTGGTGCGGTCCCGGATGAACTCATCGACATCGTCATCTGCGACGATCTTTGCGCGTTCGATCCGTCAGGCGTGACGAACGCGTCCGCATTTCTCAGTCTTAGTCTCGGAGTCGACAGGCTGTTGGCGTTCGGCATCCGGCCGCATGTCCAGATCGCGCGATTGCTGACGCCTGAGCATCAATGGTTGATGCGCGAATATGTCGCGGACCACCTTTTGGGAGCCCAGCGCCGATCCGAGATAGCGAAAGGGCAACATGCCGAGCGACGCTGGGAGTGTATGCCCCCACAAGCACCAATGGCGGGTAGAAAGGCGGTGGTCATGGGAATGGGATTCCTGGGCGAGCCTACCGCGCTGCTGCTCCGGAATTTCGGGCTGATCGTTACTGGCTGGAGCAGGACCGCCCGACCAGTCCCCGGGATCCGCTGCATCTCAGGCTCCGCTGCGTTGTCCGAGGCGGTGCGTGACGCCGACTATCTCATTTCCCTGCTCCCGTTGACCAACGCCACGCGTCGGTTGATTGGCCCGACGCTGCTCCGTTCGCTGTCGAGTCGAGCGATGCTGATCAACGCCTCGCGCGCGGGTTGTCTTGACGAGCGAGCGCTGGCTTCGATGCTCCGGGAAGGTTTGCTCGCCAGCGCGGTACTCGACGTGATCGATGAGGAACCCTTGCCCGCCGATAGTCCTCTCTGGGACGTACCGAATCTCCTGATCACGCCGCATTCGGCAGCGGTGCCCCGATCTAAGGCGTACATCCCCGCGATCGTCGATGCGCTCGGTCGCCTGATAGACGGTCGTGCTCCTGCCCATCTGGTGGACAGGGCGCGCGGATATTGACGGCGCAATGGGAACGCGGCCGTCAGATCAGATGAGCGGCCAGCTTGCCAACGCCAGCCTCGAGCGCCGAAATTGGAAGGCGATCTCGACCGGCAGGAGCGGTGCGGTGCCTGAGCAACCGGACCAGTTCCCCGGTTCCCAACCGCTCGCCGCCGAAGACATGAACGTGGGTGGACAGCTCGGCAAAGTCCTGACGCCACAGGCACCGATAATAGGTTTCAAGCTGGTCGGGGCCGTCATGAAATCCGATCGCGTGCAGCCGCTCATATTCGTCGCGGTGGAAATCGGCGCGCTCGGGATAACGGGTCCAGTGAACGCCCGGGCTACGATGGTGCTCGATATGGAGATCCTCGCCACGGCTGCCGTGCTTATTGTCCCGATTGATATAGTGAAGCGAGTTGGTGACCACTTCGTCGGGATGCTCGGGATCGAGTAGGCCGTGCTCCTGGAAGAAGCTGGCTCCGTCCGCCAGAAGACCAACATATCGGATCAAGACAAAGACCACGACTATTGCCGGATCATGGATTCCGAGCACGAGCAGGAAGCTAAGATACGCGGCGTATCCGACAGCGAGGCGACGAAGCGCCTTGCGCCTCCGCTTCGCCCGCAGATAAAGGGCGACATCGACCGGGAGGAGTCCCGACGCGGCGAACCGCTGCAGGCACGCCGCAAAGCCGGAAAAGCTTGCCCGGTCATAGCGCGCGGTGCTTTGGTTATCGTCCAGCCCGTTATTCTCGGCGTGGTGCACGGTGACATGCTGCACGGCGTACCAGTTGGGAATACGCGCGGTGATCAGCGCAAACGGATAGCGCGCGAGCCAATCGACGAAGCGAAGTGCCGCTCGGTCCCCGCGTCCGGCTCCCCGGTCCGCTGCGCAGAAACGCATAATGTGAATTGCCATGCTCGAAGTCCACCAGCGGCTTGCGGACCGCCCAGAGCGTCGCTCCGAACAGCAGCGCGGTTTCGATCCGAAGGCCCGGTCGCACCAGCAGCGCTGCCAGCGGGGCGGCGACGAGCAGGGCGGAAACCAGCAGCACCTCGAGCCAGGCGGCATCGAGTTGGTAGCGGCCGGCGCGCGCATAATAGGCGCGCAGCATGAGCGGAATCCGCGCCACCGGCGCGGAGAACGGATCGCCGACCGTGTCGAACAGGCGCGCGGTGGCGACAATCATCAGCAACGAGCAAGCCAGCGTGAGGGTGAAGCGGGCGATGGAGCCAGGAACCGACAGCGAGGGCTGCCAAGCAATAGCCATAAGAGCGCCGCAGACCGACGATGCTAGCGCGACGGTGAATGGGCGCTGCAACAGCCACCGCGCAAACCTCAAGCGATCCGCAAAGGCGCGCGTGGCATTCAGCATCACAACGATCGGCCAACGGACCATCAGCAGGACAAGCGTGACGGCGCCGGCCAATAACCTCGCCACAGCACGCGCGCCGTCGCGTGCGGGCTGCCGCACGTCGCGCCTCGCGTTTTCACGGACATCGACGCGGTCCGCCTCGGCAAAAAGCTCGGCTGTCATCCTCTGCCCTCGCTGCGAAGCGACATAGCATTTCCTGCTGAGCGTGGTAATCCATCTAAGCAGCGATTCGTAGGTTTGCACACGTTTTGGATTGGCGTTCGTTGTTGAGGTCAGTGACGGCAGCATGGATGGCGCGGTCGAGATGGTCGAGGTCTCGGAAGGTCTGATGGGCGAGGAAATGCCGCTTCAGGTCACGCCAAGCATGTTCGATGTCGTTCAACTCGGGGGCGTACCTCGGCAGCCATTCGACGCACAGCCATGGCCGCGCGGCGAGGGCGGCACGACGCCTTGCTGGTATGAATGGGACCGTTGTCGATGACGAGCACGACCCGGCTTCGGTCGGTCGGCCGGGGCGCGGGCCATGGAGCTCGTCGAGCCGCGTCAGCAGAGCGATGAAATCGCTGCTTCGCTTGCTCCGGCTGGTCTCGACGACCAGCGTGCCGGCCGCGAAGTCGAGCGCGCCGATCATCGCCACCTTGCGCGCCTGGCCGGGCGCTGCGACGCGCAGGTCGGCGCCGCGCCCGGCCCACACATGCGCGAGATAAGGATGGGTGAGCGCCTCGGACTCGTCTTCGAACAGCAGCACGATGTCGCCGGCCTGGGCCTGCTGCTTCAGCAGACGAAGCCGCAGGCCGGAGCGATCGACGGCCTGGGCGTCCTGCCGCCCCTTCAGCGTGTGCCGGGGTCGCCGCCAGCGAAAGCCCCTTTTGCGCATCACCACGCTCAGCCGCGACTTGAAATCCGCTCGCCGGTGCGCCGCTCGATCTCGTTCTGCAACCGCGGCAGCGTCCAGTTCCGCCGATCGGCAACCTCGTCCGTCAGCACTGCCGAGACCACCGCCAGCGCCGCCCGCGCCTTCACCGGCTCCGGCCCCGGTGCCTTGCGGGCGCGCAGGCCCGCCACCCCTCGCGACTGAACGTCCAGCGCCAATGGCGCACGCTGTTCGGCTCGACCGAAAACGCTTCGGCAATCCGAGCGCTCGACCAACCCTGCAGCGACAACAAAATCGACCGCGCCCGATCCGCTTCCGCCCGATCCGGCGAACCGGCCAGCGCACGCAACTCCTCGCACTGCTCCGCCGTCGCCACTACCCGAGGACGACCCGCCATGACAACACCAAAATCCAGTGATCCCTCCACCAGAGCCTGCCATATGTGGATCGCCCAAGGGAATCCTGCTTAGCCATGGAGTCTCCAGCGGCACGTGACATCGTTCTTGTCGGCGATATCGTCGAGGACGGCCCATCGCGTGAGACGATCTTCGACTGGGACAACCCTACTTGGCCGGAAGTGGAGCAGGTTCGCGCGTGGATCTTGTCCGGCGGACGGAAAGCGGAAGTGATATCGTCGGTACGCCAGTTCGCGTCGGAAGCCGAACGCTATCAGGGGCGAATTGTGCTCCCGCTCTGGCGCGGCGGCGAGTCGCGCAGCCGGACCGCCATTGTGCCGGCAATTTGTGAAGCACTCGACCTGACCTATATCGGGGCCGATGCCTACGCTCAGGCCGCCTGTCAGGACAAATCGCTAAGCAAGCACCTTCTCAGAGCGGCCGGGATCGATTGTGCTCTAGATATCGTGGTCCATTCCGACGAGTCGGGCAGCGAGGCGCTTGAGCGGTGCCGAAAATTACAATTCCCGGTGGTGGTAAAGCCACTTTATTCTGCATGCTCAATCGGCGTTGAGGACGCTTCCTTTTGCGAACAACCCGGTCCTGCCATGGACCGCGCAAAGCAACTGTTCGAGCAAGGCTTGGGGCCGGTGATCATCGAGCCCTTTCTTCGCGGTGAAGAAATCTCGCTTTGCGTCATCGAATCCGAAGGCGAGATTGATCTCCGTTGCATTTCGGTCTTCCGGGATGAGCGCGGCGAGTGCCCGTTTGCGGAGCGCTTGTTGACCATGTCAGAAAAGATTTCCGCCGATCGACGCTGGATGATCGGGTGCCGGCATACCGATCTCGGGGATCGGCTTTGGGAGAGGGTGCGCCAACTGATCCGCTTCCTTGGCCCGGTCGGCCCACTTCGTGTCGACGGCAGGATCTGCGGCGGCCGTTTCGTCGCGATCGAATTAACACCCGATATCCATCTTGGGCTGGACTCGCCCTTTCTGGGCGCATTCGGCGCCGCGGGCATCTCGCCCGCCAGCATTATCGATGCAATGATCAGGAGCGCCCCCGCCAACCGCATCGGCCATGGGCGGCGTGGCGGACTGTCGCTCGGAGCAACGGCCCGATATGGTCGCCGCCTTACCGGCAAGGAATGACGGCGTGACCACGTCTTCCGAAACCAACGAACATTATCGCCATCTTGCCTTTGACCTTGGCGATGGCAACCGGGGGCGCATGCTGTCTGGCTGGCAATGCGAAAACCCGTTTGCTCAACCGCTGCTAGACGAAGTGCGCGCGCGATGCGCGGGCGCCGACTTCCGCGATTATGTCTATTTCGACGCGGATGAGGCGCTCGCTGCCGAGATTGTAGCGCTGCACAATAGGCTCGACCACGACGCGCCCGCTGCCGTGCTCGCCGGTGCGGGCGCCAGCCCGCTCATCTCGACCGTCGTGGCGTGGGTGGCTGAGGCAGGTATCAAGACAGGCTGGTTCGTACCGCCGCTCTATCACACCCTGCCGACTGGCCTCACCCGCTACGGTATCGGGCTCGAGGCAGCGTCCATGGTTCAGGCCTTTGAGCCGTCATTCGAACTCAATCTCCCCAACACACGGAGTCTTCTGCTGCTGAGCGATCCCATCTGGTACGCGGGCAGGGCCGTGCCGAGGGAGACGATAGAGCAGATCCGCCGATGGCAAGAGCGAACTGGATCGTTCGTCTTTGTCGATGGAAGCCTGCAATATCTGGCGTGGGACCATATCGCCGCTGAAGCCTCGTCGGCGCTGAACCCTGAACTCACAATACGATTGATCAGTCCTTGCAAGCAATTGGCGATAAACGGCTATCGTTTCGCCTATCTCCTGTTGCCTAGGGAGCTGGAAGATCGCTTCGCCTGGATCTACGCTAACCTGATCGGTCCATCGAGTGCCGAATCTGTCATTTTTGCTCATACCGCCATCGAGGCGGTCTCCGAGGGATCAATACCTTCGGCGTTGACCGCACGCGCAGCGGCGCGGTTTGACACCCTCTTGTCCGGCGGTGAGTTGCTGGCGAGCCCATCGCCCGACCGCGGCTACTATGCTTTTGTACGCCTTGCGGGCAAACGTGACCCGGGCGGCCCGGCGATGGATGGCCGATACTTTGATCAGCCCCGATATCCTGGGTTCAGGAAGATCAATCTGCTTTCACCGTCTTATGACGAGGTTTTCGGCCCGAGCTAGCCCGTCTTGGGAAAGGCCCAGCCGATGATGCCGAACAGGTGTACGCATCCGGCGAAGGCCGCGGCTGAGGTGGGTTGACGGCGCGGCGTGGGCGTGAGCGGCTATGTGGCGGCGCTGATCTGTGTAGGGCGGTGACAAATTAGGCCACGCAGCGGCGGCAGTTGGACCCTTCCGCGCTACTTCCGGGTCACCTCTTGAGCAGGTGATCCTTGTATGGCGGCGAGGCGCAGGAATCGCCGCTTCATCGCATTGACATCGGCAAGATACTTCGCGACGACCTGGTCGCCGCACCGCTCGCCGGCCATCAGACGAAAGCCGCGGTGGGCGAAAGCGCGGGCAGGTCCCGAGCCACAGAGATGGATGACGGCGGCGAGATCCTGCACCTGTTGCGGGCTCGCCCGACCGTCGCGCTTGCCAGCGAGGATCGCCGTGACATTGCGGTCGAGAAGCACCGCCGTGAGTTCGATGGCATGGCTCGGAAAGATCCGGGAGTAGAAGCCGCTGAACCGGCAGCTCTCTTCGACGACGGTGTGCTGGCGTATGCAGTAGTGCTGCGCGTCGGCGAACGCGGCATCGGTCAACTGGTACATGCCGACGGCGCTCGAGGCGGGCTGGTAAATTGCGAAGGGGTTCCAGGTCAGCCGCCAACTCCAGTAGGCCTCGTGACCGCGAAGCTGTGCGTTTTGGCCATTTACGATCAATGCCAGTGGCCCTCAGATCTGCGGTCGCGCAGTGGTGATGCCGTGAGCTCTGTCAATCGGCACTGAATTGGGACCCCCAATCGGCATTCAAAAGGGACCCCCTTTTTGTTGGGTTGGGTGGTTGTCCAGGTAGCGAACAGGAGGGGCCCGCGCGTGGCGCGGAGTGTCTTGACGAGCGACGGAGCGACGCGCGCGGGAGGTGCCTGTTTGCCCACCTGGACAATCTGTGGGGAGGAGTGTTCTGGCTTCGGCTCAGGCGCGGTTTTTGAAGCGCCAGCTTTCGTTGCCGGTCTCGATGATCTCGCAGTGATGAGTCAGGCGATCGAGCAGTGCTGTCGTCATCTTGGCATCACCAAAGACGCTCGGCCACTCGCCAAAGGCGAGATTGGTGGTGACGAGGACCGAGGTGCGCTCGTAGAGCCGGCTGATCAGGTGGAACAGCAACTGACCGCCGGTTTGGGCGAACGGCAGATAGCCCAGTTCGTCGAGGACGACGAAGTCGAGACGAACAAGATGGTCGGCCAGGCGGCCCTGACGTCCGGTACGGGCCTCGCTCTCCAACCGGTTTACCACGTCGACGGCGGTGTAGAAGCGGCCGCGAGCGCCGCCGCGAATACACGCTCTGGCGACAGCGATCGCCAAATGGCTCTTGCCGGTCCCTGTACCGCCAATCAGCACGGCGTTGCGTTGCTGTGCGAGGAACGTACCGGTCGCAAGCTCGCGGATCAGCCCCTCATTGATCGGCGTATCCCCGAACTGGAAGTCGTCGATGTCCTTGGCCAGCGGCAGCTTGGCGATGGTCAGCTGGTACTTGATCGAGCGGGCCTGTTTCTCGGCGATTTCCGCCTTGAGCAGATCACCGACGATGTGCGGTGGCTCATGCTGACGCTTGATGCCTGACGCCATCACCTCATCGTAGGCAGCACGCATTCCGTAGAGCTTGAGCGCGCCCATCAGCTCGAAGATCTCGCTCCGGTGCATCAGCTGACCTTCCGCAAGCGGTCATAGCGGGCACAATCGGCAATCGGCGGGTAGCGCAGTCGCAGCGCGGCAGGGGTCAGGATGGTTACCGCTGGTCCCAGATCCCGCTTGCGCGCGAGAATGTTGAGGACGATGTCGGCGGAATGAACGCCCTGCCCAAGGGCTTCGCTACAGGCGGCTTCGACGGCCTGCAAGCCATCGGCGAGTACGGCCGAGAGAATGGCCACCATTTGCCGGTCGCCGTCGGCCGAGCCCTGCAGCTTGCGCCGCACCCGCTCCAGGTTCGCCGGCAGCACCCAGTCCTTGAACGGTGCGCCGTTCCTCAACGCCCCCGGCTTGCGCGCCAACACCGGCACATAGTGCCAGGGATTGTAAATGCACTGCCCGCGGCCGAATGAGCGGGCATGCTCGCCGACGATCACCCCATCTTGGCGAATGACCACGCGATCGGCATAGGCCTGGACTTCGACGGGGCGGCCGACGGCGCCCGAGGAGACCGAGTACTTGTTGGTATCAAAACGAACCAGGCAGGTCTTGGAGACAGCAGCCGTAACCGCGTGGTAGCCGTCGAACCGACCCGTTGAACCCGTGGCAATCGGCACCAGGTACGGCCGCTCTGCCTCAAAAGCCTGCCAGACTGTCTGACCGGCGATCTCGGGGTGCCGATGCGCTTTAGCGTGGGCGACGCAGCGATCGAGCAGCAGCGCGTTCAACTCCTCGTAGCTGCTGACCCGTAGCCGCGGTGTGAAGAAGCGTTCGCGCACCAGACCAACCTGGTTCTCGACCTGCCCCTTCTCCCATCCCGACGCCGGCGTACATGCTGTTGGCTCGACGAGATAATGGCTGCACATCTGCAGAAAACGGCGGTTGAACTGCCGGTCCTTACCGACGAACACCGTCTCCACCGCCGTCTTCATGTTGTCGTAGATGCCGCGCGTACAGCTTCCCTTGAAGAACGAGAATGCCCGGTCGTGGGCATCGAAAACCATCTCCTGCGTTTCGCGTGGATAAGCGCGGACAAACAACATGCGGCTGTGGCAGAGCCGGACATGCGCCACCTTCACCGGCACCGTCACCCCGTTGATCCGGACGATCTCATGGCTCCAGTCGAACTGGTACGCCTCGCCCGGCGCAAAGCTGAGCGGCACGTAGGCTTCCGACGTTGCCGAACCACGCTGCCGACGCCAGGCACTGGCATAACGCCGAACTGCGTCATAGCCCCCGTCGTAGCCCAGCTGGCGCAACTCCTCGAACACCCGGATCCGCGTCAGCCGCTCACGCGGCGCCTGCCGCTCGTTCGCCAGCAACAGCGCATCGAGCCGTTCCCGCCACGGGCCGAGCTTCGGCAACGGCTGCGTGCTCCGCTCATAGCGAAACTCCGTTGCATTCGACCGGATCACCTTGCGAACCACTTTCCGCGATACCCGAAGCTCCCGGCAAATCACCTTGATCGGCTTCTCATGAACGAAAAAGGCGCGGCGGATCTTCGCAATCGTCTCCACAACCAGCATCCCAACCCAGGCTCCCCTGTTCCTCAGGGAAGCCACTGTGAACCCTCCGCGCCGGGGGTCCCGATTGAACGCCGATCACCCCGAACACGGGGTCCTTATTCCACGCCGATTCACACGGTGGCCGAGATAGTCCTGAATGAGGCGCAAGTCGTAGCCGCGGTTCGCGAGGTAAAAGCCGCAGGAGTGTCGCAGCATGTGCGGGTTCACCGGCGACAGTCCGGCGCGCCGGGCCGCGGTTGCGACCAGGTAGTTCACCGACTGCCGGGTGAGCGGCTGCCCGCGTTCGGAGATGAACAGCCAAGGCAGAGGGTCGGACCGCGTCGCGAGATAACGCCGGATCGCGCGCAACTCGTCGCCGGGGATCGGCTGCTCGACCGAGAGGCCGTTCTTCAGTCGCCGCACCCACAAGCGCGATCGGTCGAGGTCGACCTCGTTGCGGCGCAGGTCGACGGTCTCGCTCACCCGCATCCCGTGCCGATACATCATCAGGACGAGGAGGTGATCGCGCACGCCGTGTCGGCCTGCCTTCGCTGCCTGGAGGAGGGCGGCGATCTCGCCCTCGGCGAGGAAGTTCCTTTCCCGCTCGTGCCCGTCCGCGGTGCCGGACGCGTCACTCTTGACAGTTCGCCCGCTGGACGGCGGTGCCGGCATCACCACAACCCCTTGCCGGCTCGACGGACAGGGTGGCGCGTTCTTGACGAAACGCGCTTTCTGTAAAGAGTCGCCGCGGCTCATGCGGCCTGCCTGATCTCGAGATCGAGCCGGTGGTCCATGTCGAGGTCGAAGGCACCGTAGGGCGAGACGTGCCCCCAGAGCAGCGGCGTCAGCCCGCGCATGTCGGCCTCGGTCATGCGTGCCCACCAGGCGGGTTCCGCCAGCACGCGCTGGAGCATGAGCGTGTTGACGTAGACGAGGCACGACTGGAGCAGGTGGAGGGCGGCAACCGAGACGTGCTGGTCGTCAACGCGGCTGCCAGCCACCTCGCCGCCGCGGCCGAAGAAGATGAAGCCATTGGCCGAGTTCCAGGTCTCCACCACGTTCAGCCCCTCGTGGATCTCGCGCCTGAGCCGCTCGTCGCGAAGGTAGCGGCAGAGGAAGACCGTCTTCATCGCCTTGCCCAGCTCGGCGAGCGCCCGGTAGGTCGGGTGCTGGACGTTGCTCCTTGTGAACCGCCGCAGGATGGTTTCCGGGTCAGCGGTGCGCTCGATCAGTGCAGTGGCGTAGCGCACCATCTCGTCATACTGCTGCTCGATCAGCTCCCAGTCGATCGACCGCGTCAGGATACAAGACAGGTTCGCGTAGGCGCCTGCCATCCCGACCTCAGGCAAGTAGAGCCGCTGGGCGGCGATGTTCTTCAGCCTTGGTAGCAGCTGAAAGCCGAGGAGCTTGCAGAAAGCGAACGCAATCTCGCTCTGCCCGTGGCTGTCGACGTAGGTTCGGTCGATCTCGGCGTCGGTATCATGCCTGAGCACCCCCTCGATCATCGAGGCGACTTCGGACGACGAGCAGCGCTTGAGCGAGGAGTGGATGCACACCGAGCCGGTGTCGACGTGCCAGTAGATCATCACCCCTCTTCCGCCGTAGCGGGCGTGCCACTCGGTCACGAGGTTCAGATCGAGTGCGCCGAAGTGGGTGGAATCAGCCGCGCACGCGGTCGTGCCCTCGCCCCAGAGCGCCGGATCACGGACGGCGAGGGTGGCATTCACCACGCGGCGCGTCGCGTCCCGCAGTGATTCGGCATCGACGTAGCGCCTTTGGGTGTGCAGCAGTTCCTTATAGGAAAAGCCGTGATCGCCGACCGCCAGGCGCTTCAGACCGGCGTTGGTGCCGAGCCCGTAGAGACAGAGGAGAAGCCGGCGTCGCACCTCCTCCCTGTCGGTCGCCTCGCGCGAGGCCGCGGTCGAGAACGCGTCGGTGAAGCGGATACGGAGATCGGCTTCCTTGAGGATGTCGAGCAGCCCCGTCATCGGCCAGCGGCGACCGAGCTCGGCCCGCACTGCTTCCAGGCTCGGCGGCTCGGGCTGCGGCTCCAGCGGTGTAACCGCGATCGGATGCCGGCGCCACGGCTTGAGCCGTACCTGCGAGTTGCGCGGCATGGTGCGGTTCAGCTCGGCCAGGGCCTCGGTGATCTCCGCCTTGGCGGCTGCCGTGAACGCCTGTGCGTCCGTCGGCAATCCAAGCCGCTCATAGCAGCCGGCTCTGCGCTCGGCGTAGTCGGCGGGCAGGTCCTCGTCGGGGTTGCGGAAACGGTGTGCGCCTTCGACCCAAACCTCCTTGCAGCGCAGCTTCTCGCGCAGCGTCTGGAGAATGCAGATCTCGTAGTTGATGCGGTTAATTCGCATACCGCCGTCGGGCGCCTCTTCGATGACGATGTCGCGCCACTTCGGCCGCACGACTCCCTCAATCGGCACATCGCCGCAGCTGAAATACTGCCGGCCCTCGCCTTCGGCCGCGCGCACGCGCTGCAACGCCTCGATGAGCGGCCGGTGCGCTCCGTTGTTCGAACGGAAGTCCAGGGCGGCGAGCAGTTTCGGCATCATGCGCCGGTAATAGGAACCGTAGGACGCGCGCACCGCGGTGTGGACACGGCGCGCCGGTGTCGTGCCGGCAGCGATCGCCTCCTTGACCAGCGCCTGGAAGGTGCGCTCGTCGACGACCGGGAAGATCACCTCGCGCACCACGCCGTCGGGCGCTTCGGTGACGGCGGATGCCACCTTGAACAGGATGCCGGTCTTGCCGCGCACCGTGCGCGCCTCCTCGATCAGTTCAGCCACGACCTTGCGCTCAGCCCCCACCGTGATCCGGTGGGTGATGAGGATGAGCAGCTCCACCAATCCGTCCACGATCTCTGCTTCGCGTGGCAGCACCCAGGCAGCGAGCAGCGGCAAGCGAATCCGCGTCGGGTGGCGCCGCAGCTCCCACGCGCTTTCGACCGCCGCGCGCCGGCGCAGCCGCTTGGCCGCGTCAGGATGAAGGCCGGAGAGCAGATCGCGCGGCAAACCTATGCCACGCACCAAGGCGAGCTTGTCGATTTCGGCCAAGAGGCTGTCCAGCCCGACCTTGCCGGGATCGGCCGACAGGCGGGTATAGGGCGTACCCGTGCCGTCGTCGGCGAGCAGCGCATCGAGACGCTCGTGTGCGGTGTCGTCCAGGCGACTGGCAATCCTTGCCAACACTGCATCGTCATGTGCGGCACGCGCCGAGCGCACCAGGCGGTCGAGCCGGTAGCCGCCGGGACGCAGGATCCGCTCTCGCGCGAACCAGCTGGCGACCGCTTCCTCCAGTGCCAACGGAGCAGGCTCAGCGGGCAGGCAGTCGGCGAGCAGCCAGGTGCGGAATGCGGCCTCTTCCTCTTCGCCAAACTCGCGCACCGCCAGGTGGGCGAGCACCATGCGGCGGTGCCGACGCCCGGAGCGGCCGGCGAAATCATAGCCTTCGAGAACTTCGGCGGAAACGCCGATCTGACGGGCGAGATGCTCGACAACGGCGGGCGCGATATCCGCCTCAACTTCAGGAAAGCGCGCGTGCTCTCGCCAGAAGGCGAGCTGACACATCAGGCCGAGCTTCGCCTGCTCCCCGTGGTCGACTGTGAGCTTGAGATCGCCGGCACAGAGCGTCCAGCGGGCGGCGAGTTCGTCCGTTGACCACAGCCGCTTCATTGGCATGCCCCTGACTTAGCCGCGACGGTGCGAGGCTAACCCGGATCAGGAGAGCGGCGAAGCTATATGGCCAAAACGCACAGCTTCGCGGTCACGGGGCCGAAGAGGCGCGATGACCGCCCCTACCACCGCGAAGCCGACGGGCTCCGCTTGTTGCGGAGCTCCGCCCGCCGACTTCGCTCCGAGATTTCACACCACCCGAGCGGACGCTACCGTATGTACTCCACGCCATCGCCGCCCAGGCCTTCCACCAACGGCGTATCTTCCACACAGGACTACTCGCATTACCGATTTGGCTTTGAGTTCGCTTCCATACCTCGGTTTTCTTTAGATAGGCGTTGAAGTTCGGCTTTGTAAGGCGCGGGCCTTTCATCTCCCAGACCTCGGCAGCCGCTTGGTTGGCCCGAGCCTCTTGCTCGAGCGGTTGACAGACATATAGTTTAAACCAATCGTTGGGCAAAGGTGTTGTTATCGAGTTAAATTTCCTTTGCAACTTTAACTCATATGCGAATTCTTTTCTCATTTCCTTCTCTTGTATTTTATGAGTGTATTCATGTATTAACACTCCAAATATTACACGGCTTATTTTAGCAATTTCATCATTTGTAAACTGACTAGTCACAAACCGCAAATTTGGAATACTTATTTCTATAGCAGATGTGGCCTTAATTAAGCTCATATCTTTGTAACAACCCCGTATTGCTGCCAAAGTTACCTGGATTTTTTTAAGCCTATTGGACTTCACAATTCCATTAGCAAAATCATTGCCCACGGATATAATCCATAATTTTTTTTTAAGATCATTCATTATTTCATGAACGACCCTGCGACCTTCTTTGAATTCCATCCTTGTTAGCCAAACCATAGGTTTTGCCTTTTTCTTCGAGTGCTCAAGCCGTCAGAACAGTGTGCAACGTTACACGCTGTTATCAAGCAAGGGGTTCCGAGGGCATTTGGACACCTCGAAGAACCCATTGCTGATGGCGGCGGGAGGCTGATCGCGGTTGCCGTGGCTCGATAGCGGCGGCTGCTTGGGGTGTCCGCCCTGCGTTTGGCCCTTCCCGGGCGCCGCGCGCCGCGCCCTGGGGCGATGGCCGCCGCCTTCATGCGACAACTCTGCTTTCGATCCATGCGAGGCGGGTGAAGTTGTAGGCGAGGTTGGCCAGCGCCAGCTTCGCTGTGGCGCGGGCCTTGCCGACGGTGCGGATGACCAGGTCGAAGCGGCGCTTCTGGGCGGCGAAGACGTGCTCGACGCGCGAGCGGATGCGGGCGTGCCGCGCGTTGCCGCGGGCGATGTGGCGGGGCATCGGTTTGCCCCTGGGCTTGGCGCGCTGGAACTCGGGCTTCAGGCCGCGCCGCTCCAGTATCTCGATGTTGGCCGCCGAGCGGTAGGCGGTGTCGGCCCAGACGGCGCTCGCGGTGTTGCCGGGATCGAGCACCGCAGCGAGCTGGGCGCCGTCATGGGCTGCGGCATGGGTGACGGTGAAGCGGCGCACCAAGCCGTGCTCGCGGTCGATGCCGACATGGTTCTTATAGCCGAACATCGGCACCGCGATCTCGGGCGCCGCGGTGCGCGCCGCGCCACCGCCGGGCGGGGTGGGCTTCCTCTTGCCGCGCTTCAGCGTCCAGCGGCCGTCGCGGTCGATCTGGCGGGTACGGGCGTGCTTCCAGTCCTCAGGGATGCCGCCGCCCTTCACCACGTCCTTCTCGGCCTGCGTCAGCCGCGGGCGGCGAGCCTCGAGGATGGTGGCGTCGACGATCTGGCCGCCCTTGGCGAGGTAGCCGCGCTCGGCCAGCGCCGCATCGAAGCGGGCGAACAGCCGCTCGAAGGCGCCTGCGCGGACCACGGAACAGCCAGGTCGTCTTGGCGTCGGGGACGCCGTCGTGCAGCGCCAGCCCCGCGAAGCGCATGAACGACAGCCGGTCGCGCAGCTGGTATTCGGCCTGGTCGTCGGACAGCGTGTAGAGCGTCTGCAGCACCAGGATGCGGAACATCAGCACCGGATCGTAGGGCGGCCGACCGCCCTTGGCGCGGTCGCTGCGGCCGAGCGCGGCCTCGAGTTCGGGCCGGAACAGCTCGAAGTCCACCACCGCCGCCAGCCGCTCCAGCGGGTCCCCCGCCGCCGAAAGCCACTGAAGCCGCTCGTCCGTGTCGAAGAACCCGCCCTGACCCGCCATCGCCGCCCTCCCTGCCGTCGCAGCGATACGGAATCACGCCAAGCCGCTCAACGCCATGAGTTTTTCGAGGTGTCCATTTGTTTCACAACACACGCTAAGCACTCAGGGCGGGGCGCCGAGTGTGTGTGCGAGTTCGCGGTAGAGAGTTGATCGACCGTGACCCGGACGGCTTCCTATCCCTGCGAATCAACGCCGAGCCTGGCTACCGTGAATCTGTGCCCCAATAATGCACTGGGGCCATCTGGTGCGCCTCGGTTGACACAGCGAACTGGGGTGGTGGGCGAATCCGGCTCAGCTTCAAAAATGCGGGCTATGGATTCACCAGCTACGAGCTGCCGGGCTATCGTCGTTCTAAGGTCACCCGCAGGCGATGTGCGCGCGCTCTAAACGCCTTCTCCCCCCCTTCCAGAATGTCGCAAACGGAGGTCCGGATGTGCTCGCTCTCCAGCCCTCCGGACGTATAGGTTATTGGGGGCAGATGGCCGGCGAGATTAGGACCGACGCTTGCGATGATGATTTGGTCCGCATCTGTATTCACAACCAAGTTGGCGTTGTGCGTAACGATGATCACCTGCCGCTTGCGCTTGGCTTCAAGGAAGAGGCCGACCAATTCGTCAAAGATCGATTTCGGGTCCAGGTTTTCTTCCGGCTGATCGATAATCAGCGGCCGGTCGTCAGCGTCGTCGAGTGCAAGATAGAGAAGGAGCAACACGATGCCGCGCGTGCCTGGCGATAGCTTGCGAATGTCCACGCCGTCGTAATCGACGCTGTAGTGGATGGTGATATGATCGGTGCTGTAGAGCCATCGGGCGAGGCGCTTCGCCCATGCGCGATAGTCGGCTTGGTCGCCCCGTGGGATCTGCGAAAGCTGCTCTTCTAGGATCTCCGAGCGGAACGTCACCATAGCGCCCGCGACTAACTGTGCGTCGCCATTCTCCCAAGCTTCTCTCAGGAGCTTCTGTACGGCGCGTTGCGCTAGCGTTCCCCGACCCCTGAACGGACCCTGCCGGCGAAGGTCCAGCAGGTCTTCGCCCCGTTTCGCCCATTGCTCGACGTCTGCCACGCGTTTGACGGTGAACGAGAGCTTGCCAAGCGCACCGGAGGCGCCAGACACGCGGGCCATCAGGGGGGCATAGAGGGCGGTGAGGACTTCCTGCTCTGCCAACACCGCGTCGAATACCCGCACATAGCCTATCTGGCGGGCCGCGTTAAGCTCGGTAACGCGCTGCTTTGCCTGTTCGCAGTCCGCAAGCTTCTCCTTTATGCGCTCCAGCGCCGCCGTCTCTTCGGCAATCCTCTTTGAGATCGCCGCGAATTTGGCCGCCATCTCACGGTCGCCACCAACGAGTTTTTCCAGGCGACCGATTTCCGCTTCCAGAGTGGCAAGAGGTGTGCGTTCGAGGTCGGCCGTCTCATCGACGAACGGAGTCTGAAGATCGTCGGACGGGAAGGCCGTGTGCCCTTCCAGCTTTTCACGTTCGCTTGCGTTCGCTTCAAACCCTCGCTGATGAACGCGTCTACATCGCCGGCATATTCCAGCAGAAACGTAGCCCACTCTTCGTCCTTTATTCGGCTAGACGCGTGGCGCTCCTTCATACGCCGGAGAGTTTCCGGCGCCTGGTTTTGGCGAACGTCCGCGACTTCATCCCTCATCGCCAGAAGCGCCTGCTCTTGGTTGCTGAAGAAGCGTATGTAGCCGCGCACCTTTTCGGCTGCCTTGGTTACAGTCTCCAGTCTTGCCAACCGGTCTTCGCTACCCTTTGCGACCAATTTGCCGCGATCTGCTGTGTACTGAGTGATGAGCCGGGTCTTCTCCGCGAGCTGGCTTTTGATAACGGGTACCTGCTTGTCCTTCTCAAGCTCGGTTCCAATACGGTCAGAGATGGTTTCAAGGGCTTCTTCCTCACGCTCGCGCGCCTGCCGATACCGGCCGCCTTTAGTTCAACAAGCTCCCGAAAGTCGATCGCACCATCACGCGCCGATATGTCGTGGGCTTCGAAAATGACCCGCTCGATTTCTTGAAGCAGGGCATCCGTCATACCGTCCGAAGAACAGAGGTCTTCAACGAACTGTTGAGAGAGATAGCGTGCGCGCGGGAACTCCGCACTGAACACGGGCGGCACGCTGTCGAGGGCACGAGTCATGGGCTCGGCGCTGCCCTGCCATGTAAGCCTGACCGAAGAGCCGTCAGATGTTCTTGCGCGCGTACCAGGAAGGATTGCTTGTTAAGACGTTCCCAGGCGGCATCGCAACCCGCTGCGATGATATCGGCAAGTGCTGTTTTTCCGGAACCGCGTGGGCCAATGATGGCGACCAGACCCGGATTCAGCCGAAGCGTCGTCGTGGTTGTCCAAGACGCGTTGAGAATGCGCACTTCGTCGATCACCTGCGACGGCATGGCGCCGGTCGGCGGTTCTTCACCGACATAAGCGCGCCCGGCCGGATCGATGCAGGTTTGGCGCAGGGCGTCGAAAACAAGCTCGCCCTTGACCCAGCAATAGCGATTCTGGTCCGGCGCCCCTACGGACGCATGACCATGGGCATCGCTGCCGTGGAGACAGGGTTTGAGGCTGTCGTATCGCTGGCGAATCTCCTCCGGGCTCAAGGCAGCCGCGCCGAGCCAGTAGTCACGTTGTTTTGGGCTGCTGCCGAATATGACGTGTGCGAATTTATCGATCTCTTCCCGCAAGATGGCGTCGGCTGCGTCCCGCACTCCCGACGAGCCGTCATGCATGCCGCCCGCGACCGCAACAAGGACGTTGCGCTGTGCCCAAGCACTCGCTTTGTAGGCGGTTCGCAGCTCGTCGAGAGACACCTTGAACTGCTGACAGCCTTGCTCAAGTGCAGCGACTTCATCCTGCAACGCCGGCTTGCTGCGCCGACCTAGTCTGATCAGGTCATCCCGACTGCAACAGAAGGAATCGTCGAAGGCGGCAAACCGGAGCCGTGCAAGGAAGCGCCTCAACTCCGAGAGGTGATCGGGCTCTTCAGGGCTGATCAGCAGATGTATGTTGACCCAAGCGCCTTTGACCGTGCCGATGCCGAGCCGCATTTCGACGTTCGGGAAGATGAGATCGCAGTCGGGCAGTCGGCCGCTCGCCTTCGCGGCGCAGACACGTTCATAGCCATCCGTGGCGTAATAGTCGGTGATGCCAAGCACCCGGATAGTCGGCCTGGCGGACTCAAGCTTCTGGAGGTAATCGTCCCATCCGTTTTCTCCCCCGAATTGGTCGTTGAGAACGGTGCCTGGGGCGTGGATGTGCGGGTCCCACCTGTACCATAGAGGATGCCGGCGGCGGCCGCGCGCCGGCGGATCATGCGCCAGGCGTCCGGCTGACTCATGGGCTGCCCGGACAAAACCGCGGCATTGTGTCCACGAGACGTGCGGAACAGCCAGCCTTTGCGATCCTCGGCGATGCCGGCGGCGGCGATATAGGCGTGCAGCGCCTCGGCGAGCGAATGGTGGCACGGCATGGTGTGATGCTTGCCGCCTTTCTCGTGCAGCCGGAGCCGCCAGCCCGCGCCTTGCGGCCGAAGATCCTCCACCTTCATTTTCAGCGCGGCGGTGATGCGCGCGAAGGAATAGGTGAGAGTGGCGATCAGCGCCCGGTCGCGCAGGTCGCGCACCGTGTCGGTCGGGATGCTGTCGAGCAGCTTGCGCCAGTCGGCGGCGTCGAGCACCGGCGTCTTGCCGGTCTTCACCACATGCTTCGGGCCGCGCACGGCCGATGCGGGGTTTGTCGGCACCATCTGGCCGGTGATGAGCCAGTCGAAGAGCATGCGCACGGCGGCGAGCTGCTGCTTCACGCCCGGCGGCGAATGGGTCTGCTGCAGCGCCTCTATATAGGTGGCGACGTCGAACGGCCGGATCGCGGCCAGCGTCAGCCCGCGATCCTCGCACCAGGCGAAGAATTGGCCGCAGGTGCGCGCGTACGCCCGGCGCGTGTTGGCGTTGCGGATGTTGGCGGTGAAAAATTCGAGGTAGCGCCAGGCGGCCGGATCGCCGGCGTCGGCGATCAGCGCCGGCACCAGGCGGGTGTCGGGAAGCGGCGTGAGGGCGCCGGGTTTGAGGATCGCGGGGAGCCGGTCGGGGGGTGTCATGGCTCCTTCCCTACCCCGATTCTCACGCATGATAAAGGACGTTATCATGCGTGAGATGCCGCGGTAATACGCACCGCGGCGCGCGCAGGCTGCGCCGGGCTCAGTTTTCCCCGCCGCGGAACCGGATGTTATTGGAAACGCTGAAACCGTGCCTGCTAGGGCCTTGGAATCATTGGCTCTCGCCTTTTGCAAAATCCTATTGCATAATCCCCCCATGAAAATCGGCTACGCTCGCATCTCGACTGACGAGCAGTCGCTTGCCTTGCAGCGGGATGCGCTGACGGCTGCCGGGTGCGCCGAAGTGTTCGAGGATCGTGGTGTGTCGGGGGTCGTGACGAACCGGCCAGGTCTTGACGCGGCACTTGCCCGCATCGGGACCGGCGATATTCTCGTCGTCTGGAAACTGGACCGACTCGGACGGTCGCTGCCGCATCTGATCGAGACGGTGCGCCAGCTTGGTGTGCGCGGGGCCGGGTTCGCGTCGCTGTCGGAAAGCATCGACACGACGACGGCGGGCGGCACGCTCGTTTTTCACATGATGGGCGCGCTGGCGGAATTCGAGCGTGCGTTGATCGTCGAGCGGGTCAACGCCGGTATCGCGTCCGCCAAAAAGCGCGGCAAGCATGTCGGGCGGCCACGTAAGCTGACGCCCGAACAAATCGCGCATGCACGCGAGGCTATTGACGGCGGCTTGCAAACGCCCGCTGGCATGGCCGGTTTGCTTGGGGTCGATTACTCGACCCTGTGGCGGTCGATGCGGCGTCTGGAGGCGAACGCCAATGGACGCTGACGAAATCGATTGGGAGTGGCAGGAAATGCGCCTGGACGTCCGCCTGAGAGATAGCGACGGCGATGCGTTCGAGACGCTTTTCCAGGACATCGGAAAAGCGCTTTGGGGCAGCGCATTCCATCCGACAATTCCGATGGGAAGCCGGGGCGATCTCAAATGTGACGGGTGGCGATCCGATGTCGGCCACGTCTACCAGTGCCATGGCCCGCGCTACGGGCAAGCGAACGTCCGCGATGCGCTCAGAAAAGTTGATGAGGACTTTAGGGGGAGCGAAAGACCACTGGAAGGAATTGCTGAAAAAGTGGTGGTTCGTCGTCGGCCTCTACAGGGACAATATTCCGTCCGAAATCTCTCGTCTGATGGCGCAGCTGTCGAACGAGCTGGAGGTTCCTTCGGAGATATTGCACCGAGGCGATATCATCACTTTAGCACGCGGGATCGATGCCAAACTCCGTGCGAAGATGTTCGGCGGGCGTGCTCCTAGCAGTGGCGACATGATCCGGCGAGCAACATACGCTAACATCGGACGCGCGCTCGCCTACATCCGCGCCGACATTACCAGTTCGCCGCTTGAGTCCATCCCACTGCCTACGGCTATCGATGCGAAAGTGGCATTCAACATGCTGCCTGATAGCGTGCGGCACTTCTTCGGTATGAGTGCCGCCGCGGCCAAGCGCGTGGAAAAATACATCGAGGATCGCGCCGACCCGAACGAAGGCGCACGCATGGCCGCTGGCTTTACGGCGCGCTATCACCTGCTGCGGTCTGAGGGCGCGGAGCCTGCCGCCGCCTATCAGCAATTGCTGATTTTTGCAGGCGGAGCCACGGGCGATCCGGACAGGGAGGTCGCGGCGCTCGCTATCGTCACGCATTTTTTCTCAACGTGCCAGATTTTCGACCAGCCGCCGGAGGCAAGACGCGATCCTGCCAGCCGCAACATCGCACCGGATCGCGCGCTACTGACGATTGGCGCTATCATCTTCGACCGCCTTAGCGAACCTATGACCGTTTCCCGACTGTGGGACGAGATTCGGGAGCTTCACCATAAGCGCCCCATCTCATACGTCTGGTTCCTGCTGTCCGTCGACTTGCTGTTTGTCATGAACCTTGTGTGGTTCGATCAGGACGGCTTGCTGAGACGCAGCGTTCAGCGGGTGGTGGTCTGATGCTTTACCGTCTCTCAGCGGACCGCCCGTCCTTCAAGACAATCGGGTTTCGCAAGGGCTTGAATATCGTCCTTGCGGACCGCCAGCTTCCGCCGGACGGAGACGAAAAAGCGCCGCAGCGGCGCGCGGAAATGGCGCTGGAAAGTCAGCATCATAGATCTCGTCCACTTTCTTTGGCGGGAGATGCGGAAGGTGCTCTAAAATCAAGGCGCTAGGCAACTGGATCTTTGAGTTATCCATCGATGTCGGCGATGAACGCCTGGCCGTGCGGCGTGGACCTGCAAACCCGCGAGTTTCGATACGGAAAGACGGGCTGGAATTTGTAGACAGCACAGATGCGGAAGAACTCACGAACGCGGCTTGGACAGGCCGTCTCGGAAAGGCATGGTTTCAACTCAACGGCAGCAGGCAGCCTGGTGCCGCTTCCTTTCGCCAGCTGATCTCATACTTCGCGCGTCGGCGACGGGACGGCGGCTATGACGATCCCGTTCGCACATTCCGGGCACAGGCGAACGCGGTCAGTGAGACGAACCTTGCCGTTTTGTTTGGCCTCGATGCCGAAGTGGTTCGGCGGTTTCACCGGGCAAAGAATGCCCTGAAGCAGATTCAGACCGCGCAAAAGGCCCTTCGCGACCTTGAGAGGACGGCGCCAGCCGGAACGGGGCGCGTCGATCTTGAAGCCGCCTTATCCGCTCAGATTGCAGCGGCGACGTTAGCGCGCGACCACCTGGATGAACGTATTAAGAGCTTCAACGTGCTGCCGGTTTTTCGTGAACTTGAGCAGGAACTTGCGACGCTGAATGAACATAGTCGCGACCTGTCCGACAAGGACGTGCTGGACCGCGAGTCAATCGACGCCAATAGGCACGCCCTTGAGGCGGAGGAACAGGACCGTGCGCCACGCTTGGAAGCCCTCTTTGCCGAGGCGAAGATGGTGTTCCCCGATATTGTCAACCGACGCTACGAGGAGGTTGCCCGCTTCCATCATCAGCTGATCGAAAATCGTCAGGCTCAATTGCAAAGCGAGATTGTGAGCGCGCAACGCAGGATCGAGGAACGGCGGCCGGACAGGGGCAGGTTGAGGGTTCGACGCCGCCAAATCACCGCCGCCCTCCGCACTGGCGGCCCTGCTGACGAACTGCTGCGCCTGCGGGATGAGTTGTCGCAAAAGGATGGCGTCGTTTGCGCGCTGGAAGCGCGGCTGAACGAAGCGCGCAAGTTGGAAACGCAGGCCGAAGAAAAGCAACAAGAAATTGAGGACGCGACACGCGCGCTGCGCCAGGACCGCCGGGAACGTTCAGCCGTCGCAAATCAAGCTAGCCGCACCTTCTCCGAAATTTCCGAGCGCCTTTACGAGACGCCCGGCGAGCTGGCGATTTCGGCAAACGACCAAGGACTTCGGTTTGTGCCCAGCATCCCGTCCTCGCAAAGCGCGGGGGTGATGAGCATGCAGATTTTCTGCTTCGATTTCACAATGGCTTCGCTCTGCCGGAGCCGGGGCATGGGGCCAGGCTTTCTCATCCATGACAGCCATTTGTATGAACCGGTTGATGGGCGGCAGTTTGCACGGGCGCTCCGCATTGGCGCGGAATATGCCGAGGAAATTGGCATCCAATACATCGTAACCCTCAACTCGGATGAGCTTGCTCGGGCTGAAACCGAAGGCGGCGAGGATTCCGCAGCTTCGTCCTGGCCCCGGTGCTTTCGGACGCGCCCGAGGGAGGGTTGTTCGGCATAAGGTTCGACTGAACCACTGCATCAGAATTTTGCATCGGCAAGGCCCAAAGGATTCAAGGCTCTAGGTCTGATGCGAATATGTTGATTTTTGCACATAACGGCTCTAGTGATACAGATACACTTGCAAAAAGGTTTTTATTCCTATAATATGGAAGCGTCGTTGATTCAGCCCCGTGCCCTTCATGGCACGGCAACCCCTGATGGTGCTACGGCATCTTGACGACCGCGCCCGCCTTAATAAGCAATTAAACTTAGTTTTCCTGTAGAATCAGGATGTAGCGTCACAATCCAATAATTCGGCAATATCTAGAGAACTCATTCTCATTGGCAAAACATAGAGAAACCACCGGATTGATAAACCATTTTTAAAGTGCAAGGGTGTGACTATACCGTGGGAGCCACAACAGCCGGGGGAGAATGTGAATGGCCGAACCTGCTGCACGACAGCTGTCGCCCGTCATCACGTCGTCATTCACAATGGTGAGACCGAAAGTTTTCACGGCCATGCTGATCCCGGTCGCTCCGCTCGGTGCCTCCCGGTCGATCCCAGCACAGGTCGGAACCCCCACAACGTTTCCACCAGTTCAACCGGTGGTCGGGAAAGAGCACCCTCACGAAGGCTCCATCTCAACGGACGAAGGCAAGCCCGTTAGGGGGATGATGAATGATCCCACCGTTGAGAAATGATGTCCTGTCTAATTACAGGCTCACCATTTGGCCCATTGCCCATGTAGGCAAACCGTTGTTCGTGTAGAAATTTGCTGCTAAGCCTGCCGCTTTCTATAAAGACTATCGGCATGGTATGCTTTATCTGTGCCATTTTTATGGTCTGCGGGTCTATTACGTCTGTATTTGGATCAATAGCTTTAGCCATTAGCTCGCCAACACAATTATATGGTATATGGTTTTGTAATTCTGCCTCATAATCTTTATATAAATTCCACATCGCAGACTCTAGACCAGCCGGCAACTCCGTTGTTACCTTGAGCTTCAGTTCATTTTTGGCTTCAGCTCGATTTATTGGGTGGCCATGAAAATACAATTTACTAGCCATATTTTCTATTATTTCATCTATTGAGTGCTCGTCTCTCTCTTCGCGCATATGTGTGCGAAGTATCTTCCGCGCTATAAGTCGCGTCTGCGAAATGAACCTTTCAACATTTCCCAATGCTAATGGATGCACTTTGTTTGCCAAAATTTCTATGGTTTTAACAAGCTCGTCCTCATGTGTAATCCCAACAGTAGATTTGATAAAGCTTACATATGCTTTCACATCTTCAACGCTTATGCCAAGTCGTCTTCCCGTTCCCTGCTCCATTGGATTGAACTCGTTAGACACTGTCGGATCGATTGGCCCCATTTCAGCGAAGGGATGCATCACAATCTCGTCTGCCCCAAGAGCGAGAAGTGTTGCGGCACTGTAAGCTCGATATGGGATAAGGACGCTGAACTTTTTGGCGTATTCACGAAATAGAGAGACGAGTCGCCAAGGCACTGTGCCTGCGCCACCGTTGCTACACAGAAAAATATCAAGATTATCTACTGGTTTTGTTGGAAGAAGTAGCAAATGATCGAAAAATACGCGAATAGCATCTTCGCTCATTTGAGCGCTTACGTTTGGCCGTATGCTAGTTAAATAAGATATTACGTGTGATCCTCTGGATCTTTCAATTTCTTGTATGAGATTTAATCTATCTGCGTATGGCATGTTCTGTCCGGTGAAATAGGTGATGACCGCAATGCTCAATGAGCATTGTCTATAGCATAGTTATGCCAGAAAATGAGTTTTTGAAACCACTGAATCGCGCCGGGGCGCCATCGGCCCGTCCACGGCGCGGAGGCCTCGGGAGCGGAGGGGCGCGTCAGGGGAGGGGATCACCCGGCTTGCAGGGAGCGCCGTGACCGAAAGCGGGGGACACCCCGGACGCGGGCGAAGCCCTTGCCCCAAAGCCCTGAGGTGCGCCGTAGGGTCCGCGCCTATCGAGGCAACCGGCGGCTTCACGCCGTTATGGGAGACATGCGCCCGACATGCAGTTGCGTTGCCTGAACGCACTTCACGGATAGCGACTCGGCACGCACGTTGCTTGTATCAATGCGGGAACATCTCTTTCGGAGACTCGGGGCATGGCAAAGGGGGGGAGCCTGGCGGCGTATGTCCGCCGGCTCCGTTGCAAAAATCCGGTCGGGTCGCGTGAAGGCCCGATCTCGTCACAGGCTCACGCATAGACGCCGAACAGCCGGTTGACGAAGGACCCCTCGGTTCCACCGCCCACCGCTTCGATCCACAGCCTGAACTGGCCTTTCTTGAACATCCGCATGACCTCGAAGCCCTTGATCGTCGCGTAGGCCGTCTTCATCGACTGGAAGCCGAGCGTCGGCTTGATCAGGCGCTTCAGCTTGCCGTGGTCACCTTCCAGGCGGTTGTTGAGATACTTCACCTGCCGGTGCCGGGTCTCTTTCGGCAGCAGCCCCTCCTTCTTCAATTCGGCGATTGCCTCACCATAGGCGGGGTTCTTGTCGGTGTTGATGACCCGTGGCGTCCAGTCCCGGCTGCGGCGCAGCGCCTTGGCCAGAAACCGCTTGGCCGCCTTGGCGTTGCGCCGGTCGGCAAGATAGAAGTCGAGCGTCGCGCCACCTTTGTCGATTGCTCGGTACAGGTATTTCCACTGGCCCTTGACGCGGATGTAGGTCTCGTCGACCCGCCACGAAAAGCTGATCCGGTTCCGATACCACAGCGTCCGCTTCTCCAGCTCCGGGGCGTAGCGCTGTACCCAGCGGTACAGCGTCGTATGGTCGACGGCGACGCCGCGCTCGCCCATCATCTCCTCGAGGTCCCGGTAGCTGATGCCGTAGCGGCAGTACCAGCGCACGCACAGCAGGATCACCTCGCCGGCAAAGTGCCGCCATTTGAACTCACCGGCCACGGTCAGCTCCCGCCGATTTTGCTCCCGGCACCGAGAATCTTCCCTCGCCACGTTTTTTGCAACGGAGCCAGTTCCTGTCCCCACACCGCGGCGACACGTCAACGGCGCGGTCCGAGACGGGCACCGGAAGCCGTGACTCAGCCCACTCGATAAGGTCCCAGGAACAGGTCGCCCAGGGCGCGGCGCAGAAGATAGGTGATCCGCCGCTGCGCCAGGTGATGCGGCCGGTCGTGCAGCATGTGGCAGCGCTGGCAGAGGCTGCGCAGGTTGCGCAGCCGATTGTTGCGCGGGTCGTGATCGAGATGCGCGGCGGCGAGAACGACCCGCGTCGTCCGCTGCCGCGTCATCTGCTCGAGGTCCGCCAGCGGGCGAGCCGACCCTTGCCGTCGCGCCACGTACCCTCGGCCGGATCGAACCAGCGGCCGTCCGGCAGACAGCGGACGATGGTGGCGTGCGGCCGGCCGCAGCCCTGACACCGCCCGCCGGCCCGCTCGAAGCGGACGCGCCGGCTGAGCTCGGGCCAGTGCCGGGGATAGAGACGGCGCAGCTCGCGGCGGATCGGCATCCCCTACTCCGCCGCCCAGCCGGGCTCGGTGTCTCGCGCCCGCATGATCGTCTGCCGGCTGGTGGCGAACTCACGCGCCAGCGCCGACACGCTCGCTCCCTCCCGCAAGCGCAGCGCGACAGTCTCGCGCTGCGCGGCAGTCAGCGTGGCCGGCCGGCCGAGCTTCCTGCCTTCGGCCCGGGCCCGGCCGAGGCCGGCCTGGGTGCGCTCGACCAGGAGGTCCCGCTCGAACTCGGCGACGGCGTTGATCACGCCCATCGTCAGCTTGCCGGCTGAGCTGGTGAGGTCGACGCCGCCGAGTGCCAGGCAGTGCACCCGCACGCCCATCTCCGCCAGCTTCTTCACCGTGGCGCCGACGTCGATGGCGTTGCGGCCGAGCCGGTCGAGCTTGGTGACCACCAGCACGTCGCGCGCCTCCAGTCGATCGAGCAGCCGGGCGAAGCCGCGACGTTGTGTTGCGGCCACCCGCCGGAGACGGTCTCGGCGACCACGCGCCGCGGCTCGACCTGGAAGCCGGCGGCGATGATCTCCTGCAGCTGGTTCTCGGTCGTCTGGCCGGTGGTCGACACGCGGAGGTAGGCGAAGGTGCGCGGCATCGACGATTTCCGTACGGAATCGATGTCCGTAATATACACCATGTCCAAAACACTGCAACCCTAGTTTTTGCACAGGGCTGCGGATGGTGTCCGAAAACGATCGATTTAGGACGGGCAAGCGAGAACCCGAGATCCTCGTCAGCCAGCGGACGCGCCCTTACCGCCTTTGCCGTTCTTGCGCCATAACCGCGACCACCACCCTGATTTCGTCGCCGACATCGCTTCAGCGGCTGCTCTGAGCCTTTCCGTAATCCGGGCGAGATCCTGCTGCCAGCCGGCGTTGCTGGGATCCGCCTGCGCCAGCCACTCGGCAATGGCCAAGCTGGCCCGGTAGGCGGTGAGCGCGTCGTCGAGCCGTCCCTGCGCCGAGAGCACGTCGCCGACCTTGTTGTGGCTCACCGAGAGGTCGCGCTGCCAGCCGGCGTTGCTGGGGTCCGCTTGCGCCAGCCGCTCGCGAATGCCCAGGCTCGCCCGGTAGGCGGTGAGCGCGTCGTCGAGCCGGCCCTGCGCCGAGAGCACGTCGCCGACCTTGTTGTGGCTCACCGAGAGGTCGCGCTGCCAGCCGGCGTTGCTGGGATCCGCCTGCGCCAGCCACTCGAAGATCGCCAGGCTCGCCCGGTAGGCGGTGAGCGCGTCGTCGAGCCGGCCCTGCGCCGAGAGCACGTCGCCGATCTTGTTGTGGCTCACCGAGAGGTCGCGCTGCCAGCCGGCGTTGCTGGGATCCGCCTGCGCCAGCCACTCGAAGATCGCCAGGCTCGCCCGGTAGGCGGTGAGCGCGTCGTCGAGCCGGCCCTGCGCCGAGAGCACGTCGCCGATCTTGTTGTGGCTCACCGAGAGGTCGCGCTGCCAGCCGGCGTTGCTGGGGTCCGCCTGCGCCAGCCGCTCGGCAATGGCGAGGCTGGCCCGGTAGGCGGTGAGCGCGTCGTCGAGCCGGCCCTGCGCCGAGAGCACGTCGCCGACCTTGTTGTGGCTCACCGAGAGGTCGCGCTGCCAGCCGGCGTTGCTGGGATCCGCCTGCGCCAGCCACTCGGCAATGGCCAAGCTGGCCCGGTAGGCGGTGAGCGCGTCGTCGAGCCGGCCCTGCGCCGCGAGCACGTCGCCGACGTTGTCCTGGCTCACCGAGAGGTCGCGCTGCCAGCCGGCGTTGCTGGGATCCGCCTGCGCCAGCCACTCGAAGATCGCCAGGCTCGCCCGGTAGGCGTTGAGCGCGTCGTCGAGCCGGCCCTGCGCCGCGAGCACGTCGCCGACGTTGCCCTGGCTCACCGAGAGGTCGCGCTGCCAGCCGGCGTTGCTGGGGTCCGCCTGCGCCAGCCGCTCGGCAATGCCCAGGCTCGCCCGGTAGGCGGTGAGCGCGTCGTCGAGCCGGCCCTGCGCCGCGAGCACGTCGCCGACCTTGATGTGGCTCACCGAGAGGTCGCGCTGCCAGCCGGCGTTGCTGGGATCCGCCTGCGCCAGCCGCTCGCGACTGGCCAGGCTCGCCCGGTAGGCGGTGAGCGCGTCGTCGAGCCGTCCCTGCGCCGAGAGCACGTCGCCGACCTTCTCCTGGCTCACCGAGAGGTCGCGCTGCCAGCCGGCGTTGCTGGGATCCGCCTGCGCCAGCCGCTCGGCAATGGCCAGGCTCGCCCGGTAGGCGGTGAGCGCGTCGTCGAGCCGTCCCTGCGCCGAGAGCACGTCGCCGACGTTGCCCTTCCATAAGCTTGCAAGGCGTCGCCGTGAAAGCTCGAGACCCACGCGGCACGGGAGGGATGGAGCGCCTCCGGATCGCCGATGTCACGCAGGCAGACGATCGAGTCCTGGATGCGACCCCGGTTTTGAAGGTCCTGCACCAGCGGGGCGAGCAGGTCGAAGCTGCGATCCACTTCGCCAACCTGTCGCAGATGAAAGGCACCCTCGATGTTGTCCTGCCAGGACGGTGAGCTGGCAGCCACGGCTTCCAGGTGATCGCCGGCGCGGCGATGGCCCTCCTGTTTCAAAACCTCGGCGCGGTCGCTGCGGCGCTCGGCGAGAGCCCTGATCGTCGGATGCACCTCGTAAGTCGAGGTCCATCCGCCGTCCGGCTTCGGCTCGCGAATTTCGCTCAGCAGGCCGGTGGTCCGCAGCTTGTCGATCGGCGCATCGGCACCCTCGCCACCCAGCGCGGCCAGCAAGGCGCGATCGCCCGGCCGGCGCAGCACGCTCGCCCGCACCAGCAGATCACGCGCCGGCGCATCGAGCACGCGATCCCACAAGGCATCGAACAGCAGGTTTTCCGAGAGCTTGACGTCGAGCTCGGGCAGCACGCGCGCGATGATCCGGGTCCGCTCCTCTTCCTCGCTCAGACAACCGGGTTCGAACGGGCCGTTGTCGTATTCCCAGGCGAGAACGGCGTCTGCGATCAGCGCATCCAGGAACTCGACCGCCCGCGGGTGGCCGGCCAGCCGGTCCACCAGCCAGGCCCGGTTGCCTTCCGTCAGCCGCCGCAGGTTCGGAAACCACGGCAGCATCCGCCACAAGGCGTCGGCCGGCAGCCGGTGGAACGGCACCACCGCCCCGAAATCCCGATGCCGATACCGGGTGGACGCGAGCACCGCCAGCCGCCCGGACGCGCGCTGCTGCAGTCCGCGCAGCCCCACCCACAGCGCGGCACAGGCGGGATCCCGCCAGGCGGCGAAGTCCTCCGCGCCGGCGTCGTGCGGGCCGATCTGCAGCGATTCCAGGTTGTCGAGGTAGACGACCAGCGGCGGGAACCGTGGTTGCAGCAGGATTTCCAGCAGGAAAAGCAGGCGGGCCGCTGGCTCGCGTAGCTGCTCCTGCTCGGCCGCGAGCCTGTCGACGCTCGCCAGCACGCCGTCCCAGGCGGGGCCGACGAGCGTTCGGCCGGCGTCTTCGAGCTGCCGCAGCAAGCCTTCGACGGACCCGGCCATTCCTTCGACATCGGCGCACCACAGGGCCAGCGGCTGCCAACCGAGGCGGGCATAGACCTTCAGCGCTTCGGCGCAGAAGGCGCTCTTGCCGAGGCCGCCGGTACCCTGGACGACGTGCAGATGCCGGCCGGCCCGCAGGTCGCGCCGAAGCGTGTGCATCTCCTTGCGCCGGCCGACGAAGCCGGCCTTCAGGATCTGGCTGCGGCTGCCCGGATAGGCCTCTTCCCGGCGCCGCTCGGTGGTCTCGAAGGCGACCGGCGGAGCCGCTTCGATCGTCTTGCCGAGCGGATGGTCCGGCCCCCGCTGGTAGAGCACCATCTGCGCCCAGGCATAGGCGAGCGCCCCACCCGAACCGGCCGCATCGCGCGCCGGGCTACGGCCGGCCGCCGCCGGGGCCTCGCTCATCGCCATGCGCGCGGCGCGGACCGCGTCGCGGGTCCGCCGGCCGAGTGCCAGCTCGGCATAGTAGGCGCGCTCTGCACGGGTCGAGAGATCGTCCAGCACCGGACCGAAGTAGCCGACGACCTGGGTGATGCCGTCGCGGTGCAGCGCGGTGGCGACGGCCGGGAGGGGAGAGTCCTCCGCGGCCGGCGGCGCATCGCCGCCGTGGCAGCAGGCGAGATAGAAGAAGCGCGGCAGCCGCTCCGGCGCGCGTCGGCGGATTTCGGTGAGCAGGCTGTCGATCGGGACGTCGCGCGCTTCGCCGTAGTCGTCTTCGAAGACGAGCACCCCGGGTCCGCCGTGGCCGGAGAAGTGCACGCCGACCGGCGGCGGATCGCCGCGACGCA
>JADJQT010000003.1 GCA_016712595.1 Rhodospirillales bacterium | reverse complement strand
GTAGCGTGGGTCTCGACGCGGCGGCCGGGGCGCGGCGCGTGGGTCGGGGTATAATAATTATGTTATCAGTTATAAATAAATTAATATCTTATCACGACCGCCGTGCCAATCCTGAACTGGAGCATCGCCCTCATGGCTTTCGGTCATTTGAAAGCGCGGTCGCGACACGCGCGTGCCGGGGCGGTCCCAGCCGAGCGACCGACGTCGAGGCGGTATCCACCGCCCCAGGCGAGGCGAACACACCGACCGAAGCTGGCTCGCCCGCCGCGTCCACCGCCGCGAGTGAAGCGTCCCCAGACGAGCCCACCGCCCCGGAGGCCGCTTTTTTTCGACGACTGGATCGCGCAATTGAACGCCTTGAACGAGCTGTCGCCGGCGGCGGCGCAAACTGCCTTGCGTCAGGCGCTTCAACAAGCGCCAAGCCACCGGCGTCCATCCGACGAGGATGCCCGGTTGTTCGTGACGGCGGGCACGTCCACCGTGCCCTACACGGCGGTCATCGACTGGCTCAAGATCCGCAAGACGGTGGATATGCACGCTGGCTGCCTGCCTCACGACACGGTCCGCCATTGGTTGCGGGGATGGCCGCCGGTTCGGAGCCCACCGCCGCTGGGGACTGGGCCACGCGCTGTCGGACGCTCGCTCACGCCGCCGCGCGGGCCGGTCATGGCCTGCCACCGGCGCTGGTCGAGGCCCTGGCCGCGCAACCGCCGGACGCCGTGACGGGGTATCTGCGCTGCGCGGCGCTGAAAACGCGCCCGGCGAAGCGGCGATGCGAAGCCACCGCCGCCGCCGTCCACCACCGCCGAGGCGGTCTCATCGCCATCCGCCACCGCGCCAGAGGCGGGCGAGGGGCCGGCCTGGGGTGGGCGAGGGCCGGCGCATCCACCGCCCGCCCCACCGTGGGCGTCGAACCCGCCGTCGAGTCACCCCACCGTGGGCGGCGGCGTCAGCACGACCTTGGGCCACTCGCCGGCGGATTGTTCGGTGGCGCCGTCGCTGGTTTCAGTTCCGGATTCAACCGCGGGGGAACACGCCGCCGGCGCGCGCGCGCCACGGGCGGAACAGCCGCCGCCGCCACCGCGCCGGCGCGCGCCGAACAGGCGCTGGCCGACTTCGAGGCGGCCAGCCGGCACTTGGAAGAGCATCCCCGTTTGACGGCTTTCTGGCGGGAGGTCGAGCGACTGGCGCAACGGAGCGCCGACGGTCAACGGTCGACGGTCTTCCGGGGACCTGCACGCCCAGCCCCGCCATCCGCTGCACGCGCTGTTCGAGCGCCAGCGGTCGGCCGATCCCGACGTGGCGCTGTGGCACGAGCGCGCGCACGCGGCCTTCGAGCGGCTCCAGACGGTGTGGACGCAAACCACGCACGCATCGATGGCCGACGGCATGGAGTGGTCGCCCACCCCCGCGCAACAAAGCCGGTTGCGGGTGGCCTGTCTCGGCGTGCCGCCGACGATGGATCGCCCGGTGTTGGTGGCGTGCGCCGAACGGTTGTTGCGCGATCTGGTGTGTGTCCTCCGCCAGGCGTTTCAACGCCCGCGCGCGCGGACCGCCGGTCCCGCGCCCTCGACCTGATCCGCGAGGCGCTCGCGATGGAGCACGGCCCGCGCGATCCGCTGGACGGCCTCTGGATCGGGGTCTTGGCGATCCTGGCGCCGGTGGTGGCCTGGTGGCTGTGGAGCGAGGCCTTCGTCGTCGGGGCGTTCCGGCTCAAACTGGCCGAACTGGCGCTGCTGCAACGGCTGGGCGTTCACGACGCCGCCACCGTCGAACTGGCCGCCGCGTTGCGGGCGCCTTGACGGCGCCGGATCGCATCGGCTTCGACGCCTTGGTCTTCGGTTTGGAAACGCGTGGGTCTGATCCTGCGCGGGCCGCTCGCGGTGGGGTTGACCGGGCTGGGGGCGTGGCTCCTGTGGGGCATCCGGCCGGCCGCTTCCGCCGCCGCTTCGATTTGCGGCGCTTGGCCGAGTCCATGAAAGACCCCTGGCCCTTCGCCCTGCACGCCTTGCGGCGCGGCCACCTCGATGTGCCACTCGATCATCCGACCTGGGGGATGGCCCTGTCGAGCGAGGCGTTCCTGCGCCGCCACGATCTTCTCGACGCGACCGACACCGGCTGGCGCGTGCGCGAGGCGCGCGCCGAGGCGGTGTTGGCCGCGCAACTGGGAGCGCCTTGGCGTGAGGCGCCCCTCCACGCCCGCGCCCTGGCGGGTCTCCTGGCGTTGCGGGTCCTGGCCCTGACCGCGCCCACGGCCGAGGCCGAGCGGCTCAAACGCCGCGCCCTGGCGCTGTTGGGGACACTCGCGCGGGCCGCCGCCGATCACAAGGCCGGGGATTACCTGCCCCCGGCGGTGGTCTTCATCCAGATCCAGCGCGAGACTGAACCGGCGCTCCGGGCCGAGGCGCTGGCGCCGTTGCTGGCCGGCCACGCCTATACGGCCACCGTGTTGCTGCGCTTACTGGCCGAGGCCCGCGAGGGCGGGGTGCTGCCGCCGGCCCTGTTCACCTGGTTGAAAGGCGTGGATCGGCCGCTGTGGTACGCCTTGAATTCGCTCGGACGGCGGATGCCGTTCGTCGAGGCGGCGGGCGCCATCGCCCATTACCGCGCCGAGCGCGCCGCCGGGTTCGCGCGGCCCGCCCCCGCATCGACGCCGCGATGGACGGGTTGTGGCGGGAGGTCCTCACGCTCGCGCCCCCCGATCCGAAATCCGACACCGCGCCCACACCCGACACCGAGCCGGCCACCGGCTTCCAGGAGACCTGAGCCATGTTCGTTTTCACCCGTCGTTCCGCGCTCCCCGCCCTGTCTCTCGTGCCCGGCGCCGTGGCCTGTTTCCAGGCGGAGCGGGTGACCTTGTGGCCCGTTTCGACCACGCAAGCAACCGTGCTGACCGTCGAGTCGCTACCGGCGGGCGGTTACGGGGTCCTCGCGAACGCGGCCGGCCACACCACGCTCCTCGCGCACTATCCGGGCCGGCGACAGGCCCGCCAGCAGTTGCGCCGCCTCGCCGGCCTGAGCCCTGGGCGCTGGCGCCGTCCGCTGGGGGGCGCCGCGCTCGTCGCGTTCGCCGCGTTGCTGCTGTTTCTGGTGTGGTTCTTGTTCTTCGTGCCGTCCGACCCCTGGCCGGATCGCGCGCCACCGGTCGATCCCACCGGGAGGCCGCCCGTCGGCGCGGTGGACCCGGCGCCCATCTCGGTCCCGCCTACCCCGGTCCCGCCCGCCGCGCCACCCGACGACGCGCCCGCTTTCGTGGACGATCCGGTGGTGCGTTGGCGGGAGGCGCCCGCCGCGCCGGCGCCGGAGTAGATGCCGAGACAGCCGTCCGCATGAACAAAGACCCGTTGTACGGCATCGATCTCGGCCGGGCCGTCAGCGCGCGCGACGCGCAGCGGGATTCCCGGACGTTGGGGCAGCGGTTGGCCGCCGCCGGCCGCGATCCGGAAGGTCCTGGGCGGCGCCTGTTTCCTGTTGGCGGGCGTCGTGTGGTGCGTTCCCGCGCTGGTGGACCTGGGCGCCCTCGGTGGCCTCGCCATCGGCCTCTGGGCCTGGCGCGTGCGGCCCGTGCTGCCCCTTCAAACTGCCCGCGACTTATCGGGGTCTCGATCCGCACGAATGGGAACCGGGCACGCGAACGCCACGGGCGGCGCGCGGCTTGGCGTTCCTCGGCAACGACCGGGTCACGAACGAGGAACTGTATCTCACGGACGACGACCTGCGGACCCATCTGCTGGTCTTGGGCGGGACCGGCGCCGGCAAGACGGAAGCCATGACCAGCCTGGCGGCCAACACCCTGCTGTGGGGATCGGGCTTTACCTATGTCGATGGCAAGGGCGATGCAAGTCTCTGGACCCAGATCCAGGCGATGGCGCGGGCCTGCGGGCGGGAGGACGACGTCCAGGTCCTGAACTTTCTCACCGGTTCCACCGACGTCGATCCTGGCGCGCCGGGCGCGGCGCGGCTGTCCAACACCTTCAACCCGTTCTTGCACGGCTCGGCGGACGCCATCACCCAACTGCTGATCGCGCAAATGGCGGAGGCGGGCGGCGACTCGGCCACCTGGAAGGACAAGGCCATCGGGCTGCTGACCGCCTACGTGCGGACGCTGGTGGCGATGCGGGATCGCGGGCGCGACGAACGGAATCGCCCGTTTACCCTCGATGTCGGCGCGTTGCGGGGCTATCTCCCGCTCGATCATTTGATCGATCTCTACCTGCGCGCCCGCGACCGGGTCGAGGGGTTCGCCTTGCCAGGGCCGGCGCTGGAGTCGTTGCAAACCTATCTCGAAGCGGTGCCCGGTTTCCAGGACCCGGCGCGCCTGCTGGCGCAACAAGGTCAGCGGCTCTCCGCCGAGTTGATCCGCGCCCGCGCGTATCCGTTGCAACCCGATCCGCAAACCTACCTGCAACACGGCTACCTGCAAAACCAGTTCAGCCGGATGTTCGGGCAACTGGCCGACGTCTACGGCCACATTTTCCGGGTGGGGAGGGCGAAATCGATCTGGCCGATATCGTGTTGCAGCGCCGCATTCTGGTGGTGATGTTGCCCGCCTTGGAAAAAAGCCCTGACGAACTGGCCAGTCTCGGCAAGCTGCTCATCGGCGCGCTGAAAACCATGCTCGCCATGGGCCTCGGCGCCCGGCTGGAAGGCAGCCATCGCGAGGTGATCGACCGTCGGCCGGTCGCCGCGCCCGCGCCGTACCTGGGCGTGTTCGACGAATATGGGTATTACGCGGTCCGAGGGTTCGCGGTGGTGCCCGCCCAGGCCCGTAGCCTCGGCTTTTCGATGTGTTTCGGCGGGCAGGATCTGCAAAGTTTCGGCAAGGAATCCCGGGAAGAAGCCGCCGCCATTGTCGCCAATACCCTCACCAAGGTCGGGATGTTCGTCGAGGACCCCCAGGAGACGATGGAGCTGTTCGAGAAGCTGGGCGGCCAGGCGCTCGCTGTCCAGAGCGGCGGGTTGACCCAAAGCGACCACGCCCTGCTGGCCGGGTTCTACCGTGGCGCGCCGAATGCCGTCTACGAGCGCCGCGCCCGCATCGATCCCCTCGATCTGCGCGCCCAACACACCGGCGAGGCCCACGTCCTGCGCGGGACCACCATCGTCCGCGCGAATCTGTTTTTCGCGGGGGTGTTCCGGGTCGCCGCGTATCGCCTCAATCGCTTTGTCGCCCTGGGCGCCACCGATCCCGCAACCCCGCCGGCGGCGCGGACGCCAGCGGTCGCCGACGGCGTGGCCACGCCCTTGGACAGGGTGCCAGGACCGGCCGCGCCAGCCTTGTTGGCCGAGCGGGATCGGATCGCCACGACGCCATCGGAAGGCGCCGCCGTGGCGGCGTCCTTCGCCCACCGCCTGATCGACGGCTATTTGCGGGGGCCAGCGGCGTTGGATGCCGCGTTGGCCGCCGCCGGGGCGGAGGAATCGGTCGAGCGGGAGGCGGTGAAGGGGAAAGCGGTGAAGGAGGAACCGGCCAGCCAGGAGACGGCATCCACCGCCGCATCGTCCGAAGCGATCCGGGCGGCCGTGGAGGCGGTCATCGCCGACCCGACGCGACAGGATGCGCCAGTCGGCGTGGAGACCCCGCCACTCGAAGCGGAGGAGAGCGATTTCAGCGAGGGGGGCTTTCTCGCGCCGCCGGGCGAACCCCCGGCGACTACCGCGCCACCCATACTCAGGAAATCCTCGATTGCGCCCGCGACAACGGCGCCGCCCGATCCGCTACCCGTCGCGCGTCCTCGTCCACGCGCCGCGTTACCCCGCGTGGCGGTGGACCGATTGGAGGAGCTGGCCGCGCCGGACTTCTCGATTTTTTGCCTGGATGTGCGTGAGATTCATCCCGTTGTGGAGCGGGATAAGACCTAAGCGTTTGGTACGAGGTATATACCCCAACGTGACAGGCGGCCTGTCATGCTTGCCATGCAAAGATGGGCCGCGCGGGAATAAAAAGCCTATTTCCATGACGGAAGCGGCTGAATGGCCCAACCCTAGCGCATCGCCGCTCGCGCCGCCTCCGCCAGAAAGCCGGAGCGGGTTTCACCCCGCGCGCGGACGTAGTCATCGATTTTCGCCAGCAGCAGGCGGGGCAAGGTGATGTTGATCTTCTCCGCCGGACCGAAATACCGCTCCACCGGCACTTCGACCACCGCCCAAATCCAGCCGGCGAAGTCGGGATCGGCCTGATGCTCGGCAAGCGGGCGCGCCAGCGGAATTGCCCCGCCATCCTCGATCACGATCCGGCAGTGGAAATCGATGGCGTCCTTGGCGGAATCGATGGCCTCGTCCAGGGTGTCGCCCGCCGAGAAACAACCCGGCAGGTCGGGCACCACGACCCCGAAAGCGTGGGTGGCGTCACCCGGTTCAATGGCGATGACAAATTTCATGGTCGTGGTCCTCGTTTCAAATCAAACCGGCTTGCTTACGTAGCTTGCGCACGAGTCCGGTGCCCAAGTCTTTTTTCGGGTGCGGCACGCTGAGGTGCCCGCCGCGCGTCGGATGGGTGTAGATATGGTGCGAACCCTTGACACCTCGCAGCGTCCAGCCCGCTTTTTCCAGTTCCTTGATGAGGTCCGCACTGTTCATGGTGGTTATTATAACCACCGCTGAAATTGGAATATACACAACACCGTCAACGCCGAGCCGTCTGACCGAAATGGGTTCGGGCGGATTGGGCACCTCGCAACAGGCCGTACAAAAGGGTATCGCGGCGCCGCGGCCCGGCGCGGTGCTTCTTGGGGGCATCGCCTTCGGCGCGGACGAGAATCAGCAGTGCATCGGCGATGTCCTGGTCTCACAACAACTTCAACTCTACAACGTGCAACGGGTCGGCGCGGATCGCATCGTCTTATGCGGCGACCCACCCCATGGGTCCGCGCGGCTGATCGACGGCGCGCCACGTTGCCCCACGTGGCGGTGGACCGATTGGAGGAGCTGGCCGCCCGCTCGACGGTTTTTCCGAGCAGATCAGGTGGCGGCAGCGTTAGTGTGTGGGGAACGCTCGCAACCTGGCTGTTACGGATTCTTGTGAAACGGCGTCATCGTGGTCATACTTTTGGTATGAAAATGGCGATCTCCCTACCCGACGACCTCTTTCTCGCCGCGGAGCGACAGGCGAAGCAGACGCGGAAGTCCCGCAGCCAGCTCTATGCCGAAGCCCTGGCCGAATACCTGGCGCGACATGCCCCGGACGAGGTGACCGAGGCCATGAACCGGGTCGTCGAACGGCTCGACGAGCCTCGGCCCGATCCGTTGCTGGCGGCGGCGGCACGCCGGACGTTCGAGCGCGCCGAGTGGTAGAGATTCGGCAGGGGGAAGTCTGGTGGGCGGAGTGATCGGAGCCCGCCGGGTCTGGCCCCGGATTGCGTCGACCGGTGGTCGTCGTTCAGGGCAATCCACTGAACCGGAGCCGTATCGCCACGGTCGTCTGCGTGCCGTTGACCGGCAATCGGGTCTGGGCCGACGCGCCGGGGAACACGTTGATCCCCGCCAAGACCGCCGGTCTGCCCAAAGACTCGGTGGCCAACGCCTCGCAGATCATTGCCCTCGATCGGACCTTTCTGACCGACCGGGCCGGGCGGCTCCCGCCAAAACTGTTCGCGCGGATTCTCCAAGGCATCGATATCGTGCTGGGTCGATGATCCGGTACGGATGGCGAGTCGGGTACGGTTTCGCCAAGCGGTGTGCGCCGCGTCGAGATGAGACCCAAAGCGACATGGCAACACCGTGGGGTTGCGTAAAGCCGTGTTGGGCCGTGTTCCCGATAGGCTAGCTCCATACTGATGGCGTTGTCGTCGTTCCGTGGCGGAAGCCAGTGGCGGGAACCGAAACAGGTGATGCGCGCGCGTAAACGCCAGGGGCGGGCAAGCCCGAAGTCATGCCTGGGAGATCGCGATAAGCCGCCGCGTGGCAACACGGCGACGCACGGGTCGATGAACCAGGAGACCTCCGCTACAACCCCGTGGGTTGAGCGGCGAAAAATGTCATCAACTCCGAGACCGCCATCATGGCCGTGGTGATACCCGACGAAACCCTCTACGCCGCACGCCTGACGGCGGCGGAACTCAAACAGGAATTGGCGGTGCTGCTGTTCGAGCGAGACCGTCTGACCTCGATGCAGGCCGCCAAACTCGCCGAAATGCCGCCCATCCCGTTCCAGCACCTATTGGCCAGCCGGGGTATTGCCCCGCATTACGACGTGCCGGAATTCGAACAGGACATGGCCACCCTGAAGCCATTGGGAATGCTCTAAGTGATCGTCAGCAACACCTCGCCGATCATCAATTGAGCCTGCATTGGCCGACTCGACCTATGGCCCGCCCTGTTCGGCGAGATCACGATTCCTAATGAATCGATCCGAGGGCCTAACCAACCGCCGACAAATCCGCCTCGTCCCGCGCCATCCGCTTGAACGGCCACCCCGCCAGTATCCGGCCGACCTCGGCCAGCACCGCCCACAGCGAGCGGTCATCCTCGCCGGACCACCCCGCACCCAGTTCGGCGGTGGCCAGCCTCAATGTCGTCCCGAACCGGATCGTGGCAGTACAGACCGGCGTTGATGCCGGCGCCCATCGGGGGATCGAGGTGCAGCCAGGTCACGGATTCACCCGGCCGCAAGCAGGGATCGATCCCCAGGGCGTGGCACGCCTGGGCCAAGCTCAGGCGGCTGTTCAGCAGATCGTCGGCGTGGGGCATGGTCAAGCTCCCGGCGTCAGGGCCGCGACCCGGCGCGGCGGTTCGTGGGCCGCCACGGTCGCCACCGTGGGGGTCGCCGCCGTCGGTACGGCGGGCGGTTCGGCATCCGGGCGATCCCCGTCAGCCGCCGAATCGACGGCGGTGTCGGCCAGCCGGTTATACCAGTCCCGGTAGTCGCTGGCCACGGACCAGGCTTTGAGCTGACCGAGCACCGCCAGCGCGCCGGGCAGGGCGCTCTCGGGAATCGTGCCTTCCAAGGCGGTCCGGTTGCCTTCCAAGGGAATGTCGAGCGCTTGCCAGCGCGCGTCGTGGAGCAGCGGCCCGTTGCGGCCGTGCGCGCCCGGCACGATCAAGTTCACCGCGCCGTCCCTCAGCAGCAGAACAAAATCGATGCCGCGCTTGAAGCGTTCCGGCCGGCCACCGGTGTCGCTGGAGACCAGCACCACGCGGGGATTGTCGCGATGCGCCTCGACGAAGCGTTGCAGGTGGTCGACCGTGCGCAGCAGGACCGGTTTCGAAGTGAGTTGTTGCCACGTCACGTCGGCGTGCAAGAGGATACCGCGCTCGCGGGCGCCGTCCGCCGTGGTATAGATCGCCGGCCGGCCCAGATCGTCGCGGGCGGCCATCTGGAGCGCGGCGTAGAGATTGCCGACCAGCAAGTGGCGCCGATGGGTCCGGGTCCCGGCCTCGGCGGCCTCGATCTTGGCCAGCAGGTGGTTGCGGTTATCCAGATCGTGAAAAAGGGCATACTCCCCCTTCAACAAGGTATGCAGGGTGAGGGGCTTCACGCGTTCCTCGCCCGGACAGGCGACGGCGACCTCGTAGTGACCGGCCAGATGCAGGGCATCGCGGCCCGGCGCATGGATGCGGACCACCAGCCCCTCGCGGTATGCCCATTCGTCGTCGTCCGCGTCGTCGGACCCGGCCGTCCGTGGCACCGCCGCCCGCCAGGTCACGACCGCGCCCGGCGCGACCGTCGAGACGAAGGCGCGCAGCCGCTCGAACTGATCGGCGGTCCGTTTGACCGGGTTGTCGTCGGGTGCGGCCAAGGCGTCCTCGACGGTCGGAAACCCCGCGTAGCGGCCGGCGGGCTGGAGGGCCTGCGCCAGTCGCGCCTGGCGGATCGTGGCGAGCGCGTCCAGCAGCGGCGCCGGTTGCCAGTGGGCCGCGTTTTTGGCGCAGGCGTCCCGCACGGCGGCGGCCCGCAGCGGCCGGCGGGCCTCCTCGTAGTCCACGGTGATGAAATCGATGGGTGCGTGGAACGGACTGTCGGTTTCACCGGCGCCGGCGGGGGTTTGCTCAAAGCGATCGCGTGCCACTTCGCGGGCCCGCCAGTCGAACTCGGCGGTGCGCAGCGGGTGGATGCCCTGGTTTTTCAGTTCATCGAACCGCGCGCGGTACAAGCCGCTCAGTTCTTCCAGCACGGTTTCCTGCTCGGCCACCGGCAGCAGCATGATCCGCGAGGTGATCCGGTTGATGTACCACTCCGGCGTCCCGTCGCGATCCTCGCCGATTTCGGCGGACAACCGGGCCGCCTGAAACGGATTTTGCGTGACCCAGCGTCGGGCGATCTGGTTGCCCAGGGGATTCAGCACATCCGGCACCTGCTTGGCCAACGCCGCGTTGTCCTGGTTGCTGGTGGTGTTGGCCGAGAGCTGGCGCAGCTTGGCGTTTTGCATGGCGATCAACCGCATCTCGCCGGGCAGTTCGGTGGAGGAGGTGACCACGGTCGGGGCGGCGCACTGACCCCGGCGGTTGATCCGGCCCCAGAATTGGATGCGTTCGGCCACGTTTTGCGGAATTTGCAATTCGAACATCGAACGGGGGGCCGGGCTCCAGCCGGGGACATCGTCACGGGCATGCGCGCTCAAGCCGGTCGAGCCGGAGCGGGTGACGATCAAGCCTTGATAGACGTCGGTATTGAAACGATAAACGGTATCGACCCGGTTTTCCGCCGGCCGGGGCCGGACCCGCAAGGCGCGCGTGTCGTCCTGCTCCACCCACTCGACTTGGAAGGACCGGCCGGACAGCTCGCCGATGCGATAGCCGCGCGCCTGCAAGGCGAGGCGCACCTCGTCCAGCGGCGACAACGACAGGTCGGGGAACGCCGCGATGTCCTGCTCGATCCCCTTGACCAGATCGAGCAACGCGGGATCGTCGATGCGCCGCCGGGTGCGGTTGCCGTAGCCGTCGCGTTCGGTGTACGCCATCATCCGGTCCAGCACTCGCCCCAGGGCATCGCGAAAGGTCATGGCCGGCATCGTCAAGCCGGCAAAGGGATGACCGGTGGCGCGCGCCGCCGCTGGGCGGGCGTCCACGACCCTCTCATCCGTGGCGTCTTCGTCCGTGGCGTCCTCGTCCGTGGCGTCCTCGCTCGCCGCGAGCGTCTCGTCGAATGATTGGGTCACGATCTCCTTCAACAGCGTTTCCAGGGTGTTTTCCACCACGAACACCGGTTTGCGGCCCGCCTCGATCTCACGCGCCCCGAACTCGATGGCGTGATCGACCTTGAGCGCCAGCATGAACAGTCGATTGAGCTGGTAGAGCCGGGAGCCGAAGTTCATCGTTTGCAAGCCGGCCCGGTGGCCCTGGCGTTGGCCGTTCGCGTCGTCGCCGTCGAAGCGGTCGTTCAACCGCTGATTTTCCTGGGAAATGAACGCCTCGATGTCCCCGCCCAACCAGGCCATTTTTTCCAGAATCGACGCCAGCCGGTTGGCCCGTTCCCGATGGTGGTCGACGCGCGCAATGTCCGGTTCGGTGCGGAACGTGATGTGGGACAAATCATGCTCGCGCCGGATCAGCACGCCGTCCTCGGCCAGCATCTGCGAGAAGGCCTCCTGCAACGGCGCGCCGCCCTGGCGCAGCAGGAGGCCGATGTCGTCATGGCGGAACAGTTCGGGCAACACCGAGGCGTAAATGGACAGGTTGTCCGGGCGTTTGGCGTAGGTGGCGCTGGAAAAGATCGGCGGCTGTCCACTCGCTTCCAGCAGGCGTTTGACGTTCGCGGCGGTGTTCGATTCGCCGCTGGCGTTGTGCGATTCGTCCACGATGAGTTGCGCGCCGCTGGCCTCGGCGATCCGGCACAGCCAATCGGTCTTGAGCGATCCACGTTGACAGAGCTGCGAGTAGGTCGCCAGCACCAGGTTGACGCCGGGCGGCCAGGTCTCCGCCGCCATCGCCCGCCGGAGGTCCATCGCGCGGCTCGCCGGTCGCAACACGGTCCCTCGCTCGGTATCCTTGATCGGGATGTCGGCATTGACGATCAGCGGCACGATGTCGCGCTGGACGCCGATCTGGGACAGATCGCGGTAAAAATCCGAAAACAGATTGGGCTTTTCGGTGAGAAAGATCACCGGGCGGCCTTGTCGCCAGGCCCGCAGGCAGACGCCCGCCAGCACCCGGCCCTTGCCGATGCCGGTCTCGTCGGCCTCGATGAAGCCGCGACCCCGGTTGTGGGCGTCGAAGGCCAGTGCCAAGGCATCGATTTGTTCGGGCGCGAAATGGGTCGTCCGATCCGCCGCGCTCATTCCCAGCTCGCGGCCGACGAAGGTATCGACGTCGCACCCTTGGCGCGCCTCCACGCGATCCAGGGCGCGGTTCACGGCGGAAGCCATGTTCGCCGGAATCATGGTCGAGGCCTCACCCACCCCGCTGCGGGCGGTATAGCGTTCCTGATACACCACCGTCGCTTCCAGCTCCTCCTCGATGGACGGCATCGCATCGGGGGGCACGGGCGTCGCTGGCGCCTCGCCCGTCGCCACGGTCGCCGCCACCGTCGCCGCGTCGGTCGTCCACGTCACCGGCGCCGCGCGCTCCAGCACGCTCGGTCCGATCCGGGGCGCCAGGGTGTCCACCAGCGTCCAGAGTTCGTCCCAGTCGCGGGCCACCGGCGTGGTTGCGGGCACCGCCGGAAAGCCGGCGCCCCGCTCGCCGATGACGATCAGCCGCAGGGGATAGTGCGCGCCTTGGGTCCCGTAGAGGCCGCCGTGGAGACCGATGACCGCCTCGACGTGATAGTGATCGGCCAAAAAGTTCAAGAGATAACGGCTGCCGCCCGCCGGCGTCTCCAGATCATGCTTGCGGGGGTGATCCGCGCCGATCAAATACACCGCCCGTCCTTGCGGGTGGCGCTGTTTCAGGGTTTCCAGCAGGATCAGATGATCCCAGCGCCGGGTGGGAAACGACCCGTTCTCGAACGCGACCCGCCGTTGCGGGCGGTCGCCGGTCCCGAACCGGCCCAGGCCGCCGAACGGCGGGTTGGCCAGCACGTAATCGTAGGGTGACGCCGGCGCGGCTTGACGCAAGATATCGCCGGTCACCACCGAACCGGTCTCGCCGAGCAGGCGTTCCAAGCGCCGCGCCCGGTCGGGATCGATCTCCACGGCGGTGAGCCGTGCATCCGCCGGCAACCCGAGCAGCAGCGCGCCGTGACCGGCGGTCGGTTCGAGGACGGACCGGCCCGCGCCGACCGGACCCAGGAGGGTGCGGGCAGCCACCGCCAGCGGCAGCGGGGTGGAAAACTGGGCGAACGCGAGGGTGTCGCCGCTCCGGGTGGCGACGGGCGGCAGGTGGCCCGCCAGCCGCCGCGCCGCGTGGAAGGCGGCGGTGGGGACCGATTCACCGTCTCGGGCGTCGAGCCGGGGGTGATGCGTCCGAAAGTAGGCGACGCTGGCCGCCTCCAGCGCTTCTTGCAGCGCGTGGGGCGTCGGCGCGTCCTGGCCGGCCGGTACCGCGAGGACCCGACCGAGCCGCGCGAGGTCTTCCGCGCCGAGCCGTTCGTCCCGCGCGGCGCGATACAACAGGCCCGCCACCACCTCGGGCAACCGGTCGGGTTCGGTGAGGCGCAGATAGTCGCTGTCGAGGAGCGGCCCGAAATCACCCTCGGGATCGCCGACCAGATACCGATTCTCCGCGCCGTCTTCGTAGACGGACTGGCCGCGCCGATTGAGGCCGAGCAACGTGGCGTTATGCACCCGATGGTCCGCCGTGGAGCGGTCGGCCTCCGCAACCGGTATCGCCTCGGTGGTCGGGGTCGGGGCGATGGTGGTCGGGGCGATGGTCGGAGCGAGTGAGGGCACGGGCGGCGCGACCGTCGGCACGACGCGCACGACGACCGCGCGCGGCATCTCGCGCACGGCCGCCTGGGGAAAGTGACGCCGCACGTCCACGAATTTCAGGGTGGGTTCGGGATGAACGACGTGACCTTGGCGGGTACGGCGAAAACCCAGGGCCGCGAGCGCGGCCCCGTGGTCGGTCGTGTGACCGGTCGCGACCAGGACCGCCCGGCCCGAGGGCAAGCGCACGGCGTGTAGCGTGAGGCCGTGGGGCGACAGGTCGATCCAGCGGACGGTGGCGGTGGGTTCGGGCATGCGGATTCCCCGTGGTGGTGGCCCCGCCCCGGCATCAGGCGGGCCTTCGATCAGGACGGCGGTGGCGAACTCACATCGTTGGCGCGGGCACGGCGGGCGGGCGCGGCGCGGCGTTGACGGACGTGGGGTTGACGGACGTGGGGTTGACCGGTGCCGGCGCCGGTGCCGTGGCGGTGGGCACATCCAAGGTCTGGGGGGGCGGTTCCGCGGGCGCCGGCGTGGGGGCGGCGGCCGAGTCGCTCTGGAACGTGGCATCGAGGGCGGCTTGACTCAGCTCGAAATCCTCGTCGGCCAGTTCTGGAAGGTCCTGAACCGTGGCGGATTCCCACGACGGTTCGTCCTCGGCGGCGGGATCGCGGTCGGCGGCGGGCGCGGCGGGCGCCGGCCCATAGGGGCTGGGCACGGTCGCCGGGGTATAAGCGGGTCCCACGTCCAGCCGAAACGGCCCGGCCACCACGTAGGTCCGATCCGCCTGCCGCTGCAACACCAGGGCGACGCGCGAGACCGCTTCCGTTTCGTGGCCGAAGGTAAAGGCCACCGTGCGCAAATCGGCGGCGGTTTCGGATTGCAGAATCGTCTTGATGTCGTTCGCCAGACTGACGGCCTGCTTGCTGGCGACCCACAGCGCGTCGCGCGGGATGAATTCGAGGCGTACCTCGCCCCGCGCGGCGGCGTCGAACAACACCGGGTTGTCGATTCCCTCGATCAAGGCGAATCGATCGACCTGGACCTGTTCGCCGGTGTCGGGATCGGCCACCGGCTGGCCCCGATCATCGAAACCGGGCACGCGCGCCAGCAATTGGGCGACCCATTCGCCGGGGTGCTCGCCGCGCATCAGCGGTTGCCAACGGGTTTCCGTCTCGTCGCCATTGGAAATCCGGGTCAGGATCGAGCGGTAGCGGTCGGCGGACAAGAGTGTGTCAAGGGCTTGCGCGGCTTCGGCGGCGTCGCGCGCCGGCCGCGCCTGTTCGGGCCGCAGCACCGGCAAGCGCAAATTGATCGAGACGTGGTCCTGGGCGCGAGCCTCCCACGCTTGCGCCAGTTTCTCCTGGAGCCAGTGCCGGTCGAAGACGACCGATGTCCACCGCGAGCCGTGGGCCACCCGCATCGTCATCGCGTCCTTTCCCAAGGCCCATCGAATCCGCGCCGGTTCCCCGACGCCCCGATGGACGTTGGTGAAATCCAGCACCGGCATTTGCGCGTAGACCTGCACCACGTCCCGGTGCTGATGGTGGTTCAGTGCGCCCTGGACCTTCTGGGCGGAGACGCAGGTGTTGATCCAGCCGACACTGATCACGCCGCGGTCGGCGTCGCGCCAGGCATTGCCCAACGCCAGGATCGAACCGACCCCGCCACCGGCCCCCTTGTTGAGATTGTCCTTGCACTCCTTGATCCGGTCGGCGCGCACGACGAAGGTTTCGGCGCGGCCCGTGGCCGTGTGGGGGCCGTCGAACAACGGCGTGGCGCGCAAGATCAGGGCGTCGCCTGGGGTCTCCGGCGGCGCCTCCAATCGGGCGATGACGTTGCAGGATTGATGGGTCGCCGGGGCTTTGGCGGTCGCGCCGTGCGTGGTGGCCTCGGAGGCGGTCCGCAGTGCGTCGAATGAGGGGGATTTTATCAATGTATCAGTAGACATAGCAAAACTCCCGAGGGGGGCTTACCGGGGCGAGGGCGGACGACCCGTCGTGGGGAGCGGCGGCGCGCCGAAGGTGTGGGAGGCCGCGCGCGCGGCCTCCCGGATCGGCTCCACGAACGGCTGGTCGGTCTTGCGACGTGAGAGGCGGGTTTGATAGTCGATGCGCTGGAGCGCCGTTTCAGGAATCCCGCGCTCGGCGATCAACCAACGGGCGGCCACGTCGAGGTCGAGGGTGGCCGCGTCATCCGTCCGGGCCACGTCGGGGTCGCCGCCCCATTCGCGCACCAGCGCCACCAGCCGGGCGATATCCCAGCGGGGACGCGCAAACCGCATCCGATCCGCGTCGGTCAGCCGGGCGTCCACCGCGTCCCCGTTCCATTTGAGGCGCGACTTGATCTGGACCGGACCGCTGTGCACGTCGTCGGCGAGGTGGTGGGCGCGGCAGCGCGCCATCAGTTGCGCATGGACGTCTTCATGAAGGCGCTGGCTTTCCTTCGCCAGCACCTCCAACCGCAGCCAACGTTCGGCCAGCGCTTCGATGTCGGCTTTGGCTTCCAGGGAAAGGTCGGCCAGGTTCAACGCCAGCGCGGTGCGCGTCGGCCAGGGCGGCAACTCGCCGGTCAGGACGTGGTCGTTCCAATACCGCGTGCCCGCCGCCACGATCTCGGCGTCCAAGGCCGGGTCATGCGCGCACACCAGGACCTCCGGGGCGCCACGCGGATGATTCCAGGCCACGAGGACGCGCGCGTCGAAGGCATACCCCAAATCCGCCGCGATCAAGCCGGTCTGGTGAAGCTGGCAGGCATACGGCAACGACACCTCGCTCAGCGGTTCGGCGGGCGCCTTGTAATCCACCAGCACCCGGCGACCCGCCAACTCCACGACATCGTCCGGCGTCGCTTGCATCCACGGCCAGCGGGCGGGACGGTGGGTCGCGATGCGTTGCGTCCACGCCGGTTGCCGAACCGCGCCGCTTTGGCGCAAGAACGTCTCGCGAATCAGCGGCTCCAGCAGAATCCCCCGCCGTTGATGGCCGTCGGGGGGCGAGGGGGGGTCCAGCAGCAGCTTGCGGGCCACCACCTCGCGGGCGGTGGCGAAAGGGGAATACAAGCCCCGTTGCTCGCCGACCAACACCCCAATCTCGCTGGCGCCGAAGCCACCCAGCCGCCGGAGCTGTTGGGCGGGCGTGAGACTGCTTCCGAAAGCGTCCGTGGTGGCGAGTGCCCGCACCGCTCGCCACCAGGTGGCCATTCGCTCCGCATCGAGGTGGCGCGCCTGAGGTAAGGCCCGCAGCGCGCTGGGAACCGCGTCCACTTCGTCGTTCATTCGTCGTTCATATTTTTGATATGTTTATTTATAAAAAATACGCCGCTATAATCATAGCAGGTGGCCGAAAACCCTGCCGAGTTTTTCGGTGTTGCGAGTTTTTCGATTTTGTTGGCGACCCGCCATCGGAACCCGGGGGAGTGATGACCGAGACGACCGAGACGACCGAGACGACCGAGACGACGTTGGAACAAGGCCGCGACCCGGCGACCGAACCGGGCCTGCAAGGCACCGCCCCGGTTCACGACCTGTTGGGGTCGCTCGATCTGAAATTGCGTTGGTCCTTGCTGGGGAATGCGCTGCTGGCCACCGTGCTGACGATCAGCGCGGTGGGTCATCTGTGGACGCTGACCCATCCCCCCGCGCCCGAGTATTTCGCCACCACCGCCGACGGGCGACTCATCCCGTTGATTCCAATCAGCGAGCCGTATGTCCCGCAAGAGGTGTTGCTGACCTGGGCGGCGCAAGCCGTGACGACGGCGTACACCCTCGATTACGTGCACCAGAAGGAACAGCTCTCGCGGATGCGGGATTTGTTCACCGCCCAAGGCTTCAATAGCCATCGGAACGCGTTGGAGACCTCGGGATTGTGGACCGCCGTGGCCGAGCGGCGGCTGGTGACCCAAGTCGTGCCGACCGCGCCACCGCTGGTCACCAATCAGGGGGTGATCGGGGGGCGCTATGCCTGGAAATTGGAAGTGCCCATCAAGATCACCTACCAGGGGGCCTCCAGCGTGAGCTTGCCCCAAGACAACATCGCGGAAGTCCTGATCGTCCGCCTGCCAACCCACGAACGGCCTCGGGGATACGCGATTCACCAATTGGTGACGCGACCGGGGAAGACCCCATCAGGAGGTAGGTCGTGATGGGTCGATCTTTGCGCCTTGACGGTGTTCTGACCGCGATAGGGCTCGTCGGTCTCTCCACCACGGCGTGGGCGATGGGGGGACCGAACCCGCGCCCGCCCGCCGTGCCGGACGCCGCGCCGCCCGGCGTCGAGTCGCCCTCCACCGTGCCCGAGCCCGAAACCGCGCGCGGGTCGGAGGCCGCGCCGCCCGGCGTCGAGTCGCCACCGCCACCGCCGAATCCACCGGTTGAACGCGGCCATCAGGCCCGCCGCGAGCGGGCACGGGACCGGGCGTTCGAGCAGACCGAGGACACGATCACGCCGATGACGCCGGACCAGTTGCACAGCCTGATTCAGTCCCTGGAGATCACCGAGGCGGTGGCGTCAGACTCGCGACCGCCCGACGCCGTGATGACCGCCGAGGCGCTGAATTTGAGCGCGACGCGGCCGCCCGTGGTCCGGGTGGCCCAAGGTTTTGGCACGAGCATCGTCTTTACCGACCGCACCGGCGCTATTTGGCCGATTACGGCCTATCAGGGGTTCAATGATCGGCTGTTCGCCGTGTCCGCCAGCACCACCAGCGGCAATAAGGACGATCTCCCCACCATTTTGGTGGTGCAACCGGTGGCCAGCGCGGGGGCGGGCAACCTGGTCGTGACGCTCAAGGCCCTGCACACGCCGGTGGTGTTGAACCTGGCGCTGGGCCAAAAAACCATCGACGCCCGCAAGGAGTTCAAGCTGCCCCTGGCCGGACCCAACGCCGCGACGGAGTACCACGCGGCCAGTCCCACCGGCATCGACGCGGCGCTGCTCAATGTCTTGAACGGATTGCCGCCCTCGGCGGCGGCGATCCGTGTCCAGATCGACGGCGTGGAACCGGACGCGATGGCGTGGCGGGACGGGGACGCGCTGTATCTGCGGACGGTCGCCGAACTGTACAGCCCCGAATACCGTCAGCGCGCCAGTCAGCCCAGTGGCCTCCACGCCTACCAGTTGCCGGATGTCCCAGTGTTGCTGATGAGCTTCAACGGCCAGATGACCGAAGCCCTGGTCAAGGAGTGAGAACGATGGCGATTTCCCTGAAGAACCCACAGGCGCTCGGGTTGTTTTTTAGGCATCGCGGCCGTCGGGGTGGCCACCGTGTGGGTTACCTGGGAACCCTCGATGCCCGTCCCGTCCGCCGCGCGCGCCCGGCGTGAACGGGGTCCAATCCGTGCCGGGTGGACCGCAGACGCCGGAATACGCGCGGTTACAGCACATGGCTGACGAACACCGCGCCCACCGCGCCCGCGAACGGGGCGGTAGCGCGGTGCCGTCGCCACCCGAACTGCACACCCGCGCGGGCGATCCCCCCGCCGCCGCGCCGCCGCCGCCGCGAACCGCCGCGCCACCCGTCCCCACCGCGTCCTCGACGCCGCGCGCCGCGCCACCGGACGAAACCGACCGGCTGACGGCGGCGTTCGCCCGCGCCATGCACAACCAGGCCCAGGATCTGATGGCGTATCGGGAACGGTTCGAGCCGCCGCCGACGCGGCTGGTGGCCTTCGAGGATGTCCAGGGCCAACGGGCGCGCGCCGCCGCGGAAAAGCGCGCCGAGAGGCTTCGGGCCGAATCGCGCGCGACACATCCACGGGATGGGCGGGGTCTCCTTCAGCCGGGCGATCTCCTCTTTGCCGTCCTGCAAACGGCCATCGACAGCGACGAGCCGGGTCCGGTGCGCGCCCAGGTGGTGGGCGAACGCTTCAAGGACGCGATTTTGTTGGGGACGCTCACCGCATTTCCGCCCGTCGCGGGCAGTCGCCCGGAGCGCGTCCAGGTCGCGTTCAACACGTTGACCACCCCCGACCGCCACACCTATGCCATCCGCGCGTATGCCATCGACCCCGAGAGCGCCCGCACGGCGCTGGCCACCGGCGTCGATCATCACACTCTGGAACGTGGGGGGCGCTGCTGGCGTCGAGTTTCCTGGAAGGCTATGGCCAGGCCGTCCGTAACAGCAACAGCATCTCGACGGTGTCCGCCTTGGGCAGTGTCGTCACCGTGCCGAAGGACGGGATCGATCACGGCGACATCGCGCGCGAGGCGCTGGGCACCGTGGGGCAACGGATGGGGTCGGCGGTGGCCGAGAACTTCCAGCGACCCAATACCATCACCGTCGCCGCTGGTACGGGCATCGGCGTGTTGATGGTCGCGCCGACGGAATCCCGCCAGGACACCGGAGAACCGTCGACCGCCACCGCCGCGTCCCCGACTCCGCGAACCGCGTGGCCGGACCGCTGGCCGCCGGCGCCCGGCCCCGTCAGGTCGTCCGCGCTGTTGACCGCTCCCCCCTAATTCACGGCCGAAGGAGCCCCACCATGCCCGGAGTTACCACCGCTGGACGAGGAGGCCCGCCAGGACGCGCCACCCGCCGCCGATTTCCCATCGGTCGTCAAACCGCCGCGTCGGTGGCCCGGCTTCGGGATGAGCGTCGTCCTGGTCGCGGTGGGCGCGGCCATTTGTACGGCGCGACGGGTGTCCTGCGCGAAACCGGCCTGTACGATGTGTCGCGGTGGGGGTCTCCATCGAACGATACGCCTAACCTGGCGGCCCTGGCGGCTCGGTCGCCCGCCGCCACCGCTCCCGGTGCCGCGATGCCCGTTCGGAAGGCGCCCGCTTCCACCGCGCTGTCCGTGACCCAGGGTGTGCCGCTCCGGGATCAGCCGCCGCGCGCCGCCCGCCGAGCTGCCGCGATTCACCGTGCGTGACGGCGAGCAGTACGATTTTCTGACCGATCTGGACGCCGAAACCCTGAAGCGCTTGGCGGAGGTCCAGGGCAGTTGGACGGTTTGGGCCAACATGTCATCGCGCTTCGCCAGATGATGCAAGGGCTGGTGGGCGAGGCCGGTCAACAACGTCTCCGGGACCACGCCCGCCAGACCCGGCTCCAGGCGGATCTGACCGCCGCCCGGCGGGCCATCGCCACTTTGCAAACCACCGTCGAGGATGTGGAGGCCCGGCTCAAGCGGGCCGGTGGCGGCGGCTGCGGGCCGGGCCGTTCGGCCACCGGTCCCGCCTCGGCCAACGGCCGCGCGGTCCCCGGCTGGTCGGTGAAGGCCGTCAGCGGCCACCGCGCCTGGTTGCGCACGCCGAAAGGCGGGGAGGTGACCGTGGTCGCCGGCGAGCGGCTGAAAGCGCTGGGCGCGGTGCGAGGGGTCGATGCCCGACAGGGTATCGTGGTGATGAGCGACGGGCGGGTGGTGCGGTAGGTGGCGCGCGGCGGCCGGTCTCTCGCCGAGCGGCGGTGGGCAGGTTGCCGAGCAGGGCCTCGGCGGTGGGATATTCCTTGGCCCTCGCGATGGCTGCGAACCAGCGCGATCAACCGGATCGGTGGTCGCGTCCTCGGGGGAGGTCGTCCAGGGTCGGGCGGTGGAGGGCGGGGTAGCGGTGATCGGTCATGGCAAAAACCTGGTTCGGTCGGTTGGCGAGTGAGGATCCGCGGGGCCGAGCGCACGGCGTCGCCCCCCCTCCGGGTCGTTGTTCGCGATGACAACCGTATCGACGTTTTTTCTATACTTGAAAAGTACGAGGCGTGTCAGGGGGCGGATAGGGGAGGGCAATATGTCGCGGATTCAGCAAGCCCGTCTTGAAGCGATCGTCAACCGGGCCCGGCAACGGGTTCCGGAATTTGAGCGGCGACTGGACCGATTGGCGGCGTTATCCTGGACGGCCAAAGAAAGTTTATCAATAAGACAGGCTCGCATAGCCGGGCCACGCCGTCGCGGGATCTGGAGCATCGCCTGATGCTGTACGGCCAGCGACGCTTAGGCACCGTTGCCCGCGAAATGGTGCTGCTGCATGAAATGAAACGGGCGCGACGCACTCACCGCGCGGACCCGTATTGAGTGCAAGGGGTGCTTTCTGGCAAGCGTTTCAGGGGACGGTCGCGCAACCGGCCTGTCACACCAGCCCGGTTTGTTACTGTTCGCTGGGCTGCCCACGGTCCGGTCCCGGACGTGGCCATCAAACGTCATCTGGTCGTGGTGTTCGGCGATTGCATGCCTGTGCCGGTGGCGGTCAACTTAATGGATAGCTGGCTGGACGAGACCATGGGATGGGCGGCGCTTACCGAGGCCGCCGAAGGCGTAGCGCAGGGGGCGGAGCCGGCCGAAGCGGTAGCGGTCTATATCGACGCGATGCGGGAAGCCTACGCCTCGGTGCTGGATTGACCCCGCGCGAGCTGGCGCTGGCCAGCGCCGGTCCGTCGCTGGGTCCCGCCCGGACCGAGCTGATCGTCGAGGACGAGTACCAAACCGCTTACGATGCTCCTCACCGCCCACGATGAGATCCTCATGCAGGTCCACCCATGCACGAGATTCAGAGCTATCAGGCGAGATCCGGCAGGAAGCGGGTACCGCCAGCGACGAGACTTAGCCCGGCTTTGCCGGATGACACTAGGACCGGGCTTCGCCAGGGCGAGCGCGTGGGCTTCGATCCGATCCTCGGGGACACCTTGGCCGGCCAGATGGAGCATCCCCAACTGGTTTGGACGGGGCGAAGCCTGGAGGGCGGATTGCCGGCAGACGGCGGCCCGGCCATAGTCCGATGAGGTTCCAGGTGTAATAGCTGCCCAGCTCGAATTGCGCCAGCGCGTGGCCTTGTTGCCGCTGCCGATCCAGTCCAGGCGGCCCGTTCGTCGGGCGAGACGCCTTGGCCGGTGACGGGCGCAGCCCGAGTTCCAGTTGGGCGCTGGCGTCGCCGGCGCTGGGCCCGCTGATGGAGTTCGGCGGGGCGGGGGGATGTCATCCCCCGGATCGGCCAGCCGGGGACGGTGCGGGAGAGTTGCTTCGAGACGGAGGCGCGGCATGTAAGGCGGGGAGCAGTGGCGCCAGCGGAAGGAGAGACGCGGCTACCATGTCGTTGGCGGAGCAGGGCAGAGGGCTACGCGATGACCGGTATTGCAAAAAGGGGGTGTCCATCTGAGTGCGGTAATCCCTACCTGTTGTGGTCTCGCCACGGGCGAACTGACGAGGTGACGGCAAGCGACGCCGGGCTCAGATGATGCGCTGACAGCGGGCACGGGGATGAGCTTCGGCGATGGGTTTGCCACCAGCGAGCGTGTAGGTCATGGGACCTGTTTGCAACGGCTTGTTCGAGGAGCCGCCGGAACAACAGTCCACGAAATGCAGAATGACGCCGATTGAATCGAAACGCAACTCGTCAAGGTAGCCTTGCAGATGATCGGACTCGACGGCGCCTTGGTGGGTGCCGAGAAGCCATCGTTTGAGCAAGGCAGCCACCCTGTGGACACCGGGCATGGAGACGTGAGCAGGATCACCGCTATCGGAGACGATAGTCCGTCGATGAATCAATCCGTGAGTGGCGAGATCGTGGTAGCCACTCCAGCCATCGGTCAACACGGTGGCCCCCGCGCCACGGCATCGCAGACGAATGGCACCAAACTTGCGCCCGACGCATCAGGAACACAAAGCATCCGTACCCGTCCGAAGCCCTTGGGAGATCGCAGCTCGATGGCGACCGCAACCAGCGACTTGCGTCCCGCACCACGGCCACGCTTGCCGCCATGTTCTTCACCGCCAACCAGGAGTTTCATCAACTTCCACCTCACCGCTCAGGCGATCGCGATCTGGACGAACCATCGCCGTGCGAAAGCGGTGCAGCATCGTCCGCCGTCTGGTAGGAGCCGAAGCTCAACAGGCGCTGAAGCGTCTTGGCCGAAACCCCATTCTTCGCCGAGGTCGCGTACCAGGCAACAGCGAACCAAACCGTCAGCGGTGTACGAGTGCGGTGGAAGATCGTCCCCGTGGTCACCGACACACGACGCCTGCAGCGTTCACTGCAAAACCGCCCGTCACTCATCCGCCAACTCTTGGTGGTTCCGCAGCGCGGGCAAACGAAACCGTCTGGCCAGCGCAGCCGGTCAAGATAGTCGAGACAGGCGTCATCATCGGAAACCACGCGCACAACTCGGCATAGTCACGCGGGTAATCGTGACCGCCGCGAGAGCAGAGGCGCGAAGCTGCTTCGTCATCCCTACATTTTGTGCTTACCGTATCAGATGGACACCCCTTTGCAAAAATGTTCGATGTTCCCGCTTGTGACATAAGCTGTAACACTGTTTATTGTTTCTTATAATCACGATTTCCAAGGAGCAGCATGGCGAGAGCCAAGATGGAACCGAAAGAATAACAACGGCGCAAATCTCGGGTTCGAGGCCAAGCTGTTTCTGACCGCCGACAAATTGCGCGGCAACATGGACGCTTCGGAATACAAACACGTTGCTCTGGGCTTGATCTTCCTGAAATACATCTCCGATTCGTTCGAGGCCCAGCATCGCGCGCGTTGCAGGACGATCTGGCCGACGCGGAGGACCTGAGGAATACTGGCCAAAAACGTCTTCTGGGTTCCCGGGGAGGCCCGTTGGTCCCACCTTCAAGACAATGCCCGGCAAGCGACCATCGGCAAGAGCATCGACGACGCCATGCTGGCCTTGGAAGCCAGCAACGCCTCGCTCAAGGGTGTGCTGCCCAAGGAATATACCCGTCCAGCCCTGAACAAAATCATGCTGGGCGAGTTCATCGACCTGATTAGCGGTATTGCCGTGGGGAGGATGCCGACCGCTCCAGGACATTCTGGACCGGGTCTACGAGTATTTTCTCGGGGGCTTTGCCGGAGCGGAAGGCAAGCGCGGCGGGGAGTTCTATGCGCCCCGTTCGGTGGTGGGAATCCTGGTGGAGATGCTGGAGCCCTACAAGGGCCGGGTCTACGACCCCTGCTGCGGCTCCGGCGGCATGTTCGTGCAGGCCGAGCGCTTCCTGGAGGCGCACGGCGGCAGGATTGGCCAGCTCGCCATTTACGGGCAGGAGAGCAACTACACGACCTGGCGGCTGGCCAAGATGAACCTCGCCGTGCGCGGCATCGACGCGAGCGGCATCGCCTGGAACAACGAGGGCACGTTCCACAAGAACGAGCTGACGGGACCTCAAGTTCGACTACATTCTCGCCAATCCGCCCTTCAACGTCTCCGACTGGGGCGGGGAGCGCCTGCGCGAGGACGTGCGGTGGAAATACGGCGCGCCGCCGGTTGGCAACGCCAACTATGCCTGGCTCCAGCACATCCTCTGGCATCTCGCCCCGCACGGCACGGCGGGCGTGGTGCTGGCCAACGGCTCCATGTCATCCGCCCAGTCAGCGGAAGGTGACATTCGCCGGGCGATGGTCGAGGCCGACGTCTTGGACTGCATGATCGCCCTGCCGGGGCAGCTCTTCTACTCCACCCAGATTCCGGCCTGCCTGTGGTTCCTCGCGCCGCGACAAAGGGCAAAGGCTCGCGCGACCAGCGCGCTGAGGTTCTGTTTTATCGACGCCCGCAAGCTCGGCTATATGGTGGACCGCACCCCGCCGGGCCTTCGCGGACGAGGACATCGCGAAGATCGCCGGGACCTACCACGCCTGGCGCGGCGAGCCGGAGGCCGGGGCTTACGAGGACGTGCCCGGCTTCTGCAAGGCGGCGAAGCTGGAGGAGATGCGGACGCGCGGCCATGTGCTGACGCCGGGACGGTATGTCGGCGCGGCGGCGGCGGAAGAAGATGACGTGCCTTTTGTCGAGCGGTTTACGGCGCTCAAGGAGAAGCTGGACGAGCAGCTTGCGCGGGGTGGAGAGCTCGGGGCACTGATCCAGGCGAAGCTTGAGGAGTTGGTCGTCGATGGGTGAGGAATGGAGGATCGTCCACTGCTTGAAGCACGAGTGTTTGATCAAGTACAGATGGTGACATCAAAGCCCAAAGTCAGTTGCTCTGTGATACCCGATGCTTCTGTGAAGGACCTGACCTTCTCAAGTTTGAACCTATCTACAGCACGTCATATTTCTAAAAGACTATGAGATTTTGAAGGCTCAGGGTGTCATCCGAAGACTGACGATATTTTGGTTGCCAAAGATGGCAACGAGCGCTTTGGATACTGTTTGTGTTATACGTAAGATTTGGAAGTCGTTCTTTTGTCGTCTGTTGCCATTCTTCGGCCAAACAAAAGACTTATCGATCCCACCTTTCTTTATCTGTGTTTTCGCAATCCAAGTTTTATTGATTACCTAAAGTCTAACTTTATTTCCGGTGCCGCGATCCCGAGAGTAGTATTACGTGACTTTAAGAAAGCTAAAATACTTCTTCCGCCGCTCGATGAACAACTAATTATCTCATCTCTTCTCGGCGCTCTTGACGACAAGATCGAACTAAACCGCCAGACCAACGAAATCCTCGAAGCCCTCGCGCGGGCGTTTTTCAGGGACTGGTTCGTGGATTTCGGCCCCGTGCGGGCCAAAGCCGAAGGCCGCCCGCCCTATCTCGCCCCCGATCTCTGGGCACTGTTCCCCGATGCGCTCGATGATGACGATAAGCCGGTGGGGTGGGACCGTTGGCCGATGTAGCTATCTGAAAGCGATGAAATCACAACTAATGAAGAGCTATTGCTCATCTGAATAGAAGGAAATATTGTTTACAAGAAAAATTTCTTTATTCATTTATGTCAGCACTTTAACTATGAAACTCTTTTTCAAAAACTAGCTTTCTTCAATTGCAACAGCAGTGAATTCAAAATCTCTTCGAGATATCCCAGTTCTTTTTACCGAAGCAATTTTTGATTCAATCTTTCGAACAGAAAGTAACACCATTTTTGATCGCATTTTTTCGAACATACAAGAAAATGAAACGTTGATTCAACTTCGCAGCCTTCTCCTCCCAAAGCTCATGTCCGGCGAAATCCGCCATTCGTGACGCCGAGAAGCCGTACAGGCCGTGGCATGAGTGCGAAATTCACCGAAAGCTACGTTGAAGAGGCCGCTCTTGGTGGTTCGAGGGCTAATTTATGAAGTGCGCCACGATTCGACCTCGCCCCGATGGCTCCCACCTGA